>JBILUL010000170.1:0-10289 GCA_044371005.1 Phycisphaerales bacterium
CGTCGGACAGGTAGGCTCGCATGGTGTAGAAACGGCTGACCGGATCAGCGTTCGTGGCGTTGACCACATAGGTGGAGAAACTCGAAGTCATCTCTCCTGCTCGCGCCTCTGGATTGATCATCCTGCACCTGAGCGGCTCAAGATCAAGGCTGCTGCCACGCTGGGCGGCGACGTAGGTC
This sequence comes from Phycisphaerales bacterium, assembly GCA_044371005.1. Taxonomy (GTDB): domain Bacteria; phylum Planctomycetota; class Phycisphaerae; order Phycisphaerales; family UBA1924; genus UBA2402. The sequence continues at coordinate 180 of JBILUL010000170.1, forward strand.
TGGATGCCGGTCAGGAACCCCGGCGTGAGTGCCGCGGCACCGGCCTGCGTCGATCGATTGGACTCGCTGATCACGCCATAGGCCGTCCTGGTCCCCGCATCCAGCAGCGCACTTCCATCCATGCCACCCCAGACCGCCGTCAGACACCCCGGCGTCGTGTTGATGAGGTAGCGGTTGTTGACCACATTTGGACAGGCATCAACCGTTCCCGACCAGGTGTACATCTCAAGACCGGTGTGCAGGCCTCCGCCGCACGCCTCCGACGGATAGGAGGTGTTCGACCAGCCCGAAGCCGGTGCACAGACTCCGTGGCTCGTGGCAACCCACCCTGCCAGCATGCCCACACTGCGGCTGAAACCGCGTGCCAGGAGGATCACGCCCAGATCTCGGTTCGGATCACCCGTGTTGAAGTACTCGGCCGTCGAAAGAAACAGACCGCCCGTGGAATACCCGAACTCGCTGATCGGATTCGCGTGCGACTCATTGCCGATGTCCGCCGTTCCATCCCACCCCGGATACACCCAGGCCTGAACCGCCCAGCTCATGATCGATGGATCGTGGCTGTAGACACAGTGCCCCGCCGTCAACACCGCCCCAGAGTCAATCATCGTGCCCGAGCACGTGAAGAACCGACTGTTGCCGGAGAGGTCAATGAACTCCACCACTACGCGGCAGGCCGTGCTGTTGGGAAACAAGCGGCGGCTTCCTTGCGGCACGAGCGACATGGTTCCCAGCGCGCGATCCCCATACCCCGCTTCCATCATCGCCGCGGCTCCGCGCGAAGCGCGAGTGACCGGCTCGCCCGGCGGCGATGTGATCCCTTCGAAAGTCATGCGCTCAGTCTGGCCCGTCGCGGGATTGAAAACCATCAGGCTCTCGTCCAGAGCAACATCACGCTGCATGCCACCCATCGGCGGCATCAATGTCTCCAACTGATCGAAGGGCGGATGCGGCCGACGCTGCTCTACACCCTGCTTCACATCAGGCCGATACCGCACATCGCGCACCAACTCATGGCGGATTGGAACCACCGGCTGCGCCGCCATCGCGGCAGGAATCTCGCCGCCCGGCTGCCCCCCTCCCTGCCCCCCCACCTGCGCGGCCGCCCGACCATGCGCAGCAACAACCAAGGCCATCGCCACTCCAGCCATCGAACGAACGATGTGGTTCGCCCCCCAAAAGTCATCATGCACCATGCCCAAGTCCCTTTCTACGGCAATGAACTTCACGTTCACCTCACGCCCAAACGTGCCAAGGACGGCACGCCCGAGCGGCTGCGAGGTTCTCTCCTTGAACGTAGAAAATACTCGATCTCTCACGCAAGTGGTACCAAAATGCGCAAGAAAAAGCACGCCAGAAACGGCGGGTTATCGGGCAACAGGGCATTGGTGTGAATCAGACGCTTCGCAACCGTCCCCAAAGGTGGCCCGGTGAGGCAGGGGTGCCAGAGGAGCCCACTGGGCGATTGGTTACCGGGTCAGGAGCGTGGCGGTTTCGACCGTGAGGCCGTGCGCAATACACGACATCGCCGCCGCGGCGTACTTGACCTCATCGTGCCCGAGGTAGCCGATCCCATCGTCCTCAGTTGAGCCCAAGTCAACGCAGTTGGCCAGCGCAGCAATGTCCTCATCAGACACGGGCAGATCACCCACCGGCCCTGAGACCGCCACCACAAGAATTCGCTCGGGCTCAGTAATGCACGACGACTCAAAGCCGATGCGCAGCAGATCGGCGCGAGTCAGTTCGTTCACCGGCTGCGACCCATCCCAGTGATGAAGCACCGTCTGCGAACAGTGACAGTTGTTCTCGGCATCAAGCACCATCGCGATGATCCGCGAGCCGAAACTGGGCGGGACATCCGGGCATGGCTCCGCCGCGGCGGGCGATTGCGATACCGGCACCATCGCCGCGATTTCACGTACCGGCACCAATGCCTGATCGCCAACGGGCGTCTTCTCGGGCGTCGCGCTGGCCACAGGGCCCGGCGTGATGACCGGTGTGTTCATCAGAGGCAGGAAAGTCTGGAGGGCAATGCCGCCCAGCAGCAGCGCCGCCGCGGCAGTGACGACGCGGCGCCAGCGGCCCGCCGCGGCCTGCTCACGCTGCGCTGCCTTCATCGCCTTGACCTGATCCTTGCGGGCCTGCACAAACGAAAGTGGTGCCTGCGAATCGCTCCAGGGCCCCTGATCCACGGTTGCACTCGCCACGGGATCGAGTCGCATCGCAGCCTGCGACTCGAGTTGCTCGATCTCGTGGGCCATCTTCAGGAGTTGTTCGATGCGTTCACGATCCATAGATGAAACCCATCCTTACCTGAGCCCGCCTGGCCCGGCCCACCGTTGTTCCCCGCAGCATCAGTCCCGTTCGGTCGAATGTCCACGATGTCCGAGTCCCGCTAGGAATCGCCTGATTTTCTCGATCGCAGACTGTTTCCGGGCGTTGAGCGTGCTCGCGGCGATCCTGAGCTGCTTGGCGATGTCTCGATCCGAGGTGCCCGCCGCCGAAGCTCGAATGATGCCCCGCTCCTCCTCGGTGAGCACCGAATCGTCGCCCTGGTTCTTCAGGCAGTTGCGCACGGCCGAAAGCAGTTCCGCCGCGTGACACTCGTACTCGGGCGTGTTCAGATCCGCCCCGGCCCCGTCAAAGACGTCCGGCACAAGGGTCTCAGGACGGCTCACCGTCCGCAGATGCTGCAGCCACATCTTGTAGCCGATGGCGTAGACAAACGTTGTGATCGCTGCCCGGGATGGGTCGTACCGGCCCTTCTGCAGCGAATCCCACGCGGCGAGCCACGTACGCTGCGAAAGATCATCCGCCACCTCGGGCTTGCCCGCGGCACGATCCAGGAAGAGACGATGAATGCCACCTGCGAGGCGACGATGGATGGCCTCAAAGGCCCCCCGGTCGCCCGCCGCGGCCGCCGCGGCGAGATCCGCCATCGAATCCTGCTCCCGCCGAAGCGGTGCAGGACGCGCGCGACCAGCCACCTGACCGAGTGTTCGATCAACATCGGCAGGCCGCGAGCTTGGCTCCTTGCTCATCATGCTGGGCCGTGACTGTAACGCAGCAACTTCCATGGCTCTGGTCTTCCCTTGACGCTGATCTCAATGGTTCACACCCAGGCCCAGCCGTTCGGATAAATCAGGTTTGCAGCCGCAACGACACCCAAACAAACGACGATCAGCCTGTGCTCTCGCGATCCCGCATGCATTGCGATGTTCCGAGAACCCGGATCAAGATGGGTCAATTTGCGGACTGGCACATCGTCGCTCGTGTAACAAGCAGCACGAAATCGAAGCAACCGATGACGTATTCCGGTACGCTCATGCTCTGAGTGTCTGTTCGGTCGTATGGGGTTGAAGCAGCGATGCCCGCCCGGGAACGTTGACGGGGTGATTCAGGAGTTTGGATCCGTATGCAAGCGATGAATCGTCGTGACCTGCTTGGAACGTTCGCTCTCGCCGCGGGAGGCCTTGCGCTCCCGGCGCTCGCCGCGGGAATCCCGGCTGAGCCTGCGCCTGAAACTGAGGTTCGCTTCCCGATCGATCCGTTGCCGCGGCCGGTGAACTCCAATCGCCTGCTTCTGAACCTGCGCTGGGTGACCGCCTATGTCTCATTGTTCATCAACGATGGTGTCGACATCGCGATGGACCAGCGCAAGCTTCAGATTTCGGTCTCGATGAGCACTCGTCACCGCAAGGGCTTCGGCATTCCGCTCCAGTTCGTGAGCGCACGTGTCACGATCGGCCGGCTGAAGTGGGATGCGCCCCTTTCGCTCAACGATGCCTGGAGTTCGGTTGGAGCCATCTACGCCGGGAACATCGACGGACCATCCGTGCTGGCCAGCTCCCTGGCGAACATCACACTCAACTACCTGGTCAAAGGTCGCAAGAAGTCCATGCAGTTCCGCAATGTGATGGTCTTCTCACCGCTCATCGTGCCCGGCTGAGTCCCGCAGTTGAGACCTGTGCAGTACACCCTCTGACTTCTTGCGAAGGAACACCTTCATGGAACAGCTGACACGACGAAATGTCCTTGGATCGATGGCGGCGTTCGCCGCGGGTTCGTTGGCGTTGCCCGCCGCGGCCGCGGCGGCGATTACCGAGGCACCCCCGGAGACTTCGATCCTCGTCCCGGGCTACCTGATTCCCATCCCGGTCACGTCCGTCAGGTCGATCATGAACCTGCGACCGGTGACAACCTACGTCGCCGTCTATCTGGAAGTCCCGGAAGAGAGCCCGCCAACGGCGGGTCAGTTGCAGCTATGGGTGTCGATGTCGACGCCGCATCGCAAGGGCTTTGGCATTCCGCTTGAACTGCTCAGTGCCCAGGTCACGGTGGGCCGCACGAAGTGGAGCCCAGCTCTCTCGACGCCGCCGGAATGGATCTACCCCGGCAACATCTCGGCATCCGCAATCAACGGCCCGGGCCCCGCAGCGGTGGTTCCCGCAACCGTGACGGTGAACTACAAGATCAACGGTCGCAAACGCTCGCTGGTCATTCGCAAGGTGCCCGTGTCGCCACCGGTGATGATCTTGAGGTGACCGGTCAGCAAGCCAAGCCTTGATCAGTGCCACCCCTCCTTCGCTTCCGGTGAACTGTGGGTTCAGGCGTCGTTGCGCTCACGCGCCGCACCAGGCTGGTGCAACCACGCAAGGCTCCGCCCTGATGCAAGTCTGCGCAGTCCGTAGACCCAGATCACAAAGGCCACCAGAATCGAAAAGTTCACCAGGAACACGGTGAACCCGCTGGGGAGTCTTGACCCCGAGATCACGATCGAGGAGCCGCCGGCTGCGATGCTGGTCGTGGAGGCACCGAGCGATGCGATCGCCTCGGCGACCAGTGCAGCGTCGATAGGAAGTGACTGGTCGTCGCCGGAGTACCCGCTCGTCCTCAGCCAGGACTCCAGTTCGGCCTGCGACGGTGGCAACGCAGGGTCGATCGTCAACGTCGGCACATTGGGTCCCGGTCCCGACTGGCCCGTCGGGTGGAAGCTCAACGTGATTCGCTGCGCGGGAGAAGCCGGACTTGATGACACGCCGTCAAACGACAGAGACAGAACGTCCACTGATGTAGGTGCCGCTTGAAGTTTGAGAGTACCCGAGTACGCGTTCGGTGAGGGAAAATACGTTCCGATCGCCCAGAACGCTGCCGCGTAGACAACAACAACCCCCAGGCTCCAGACCAAAGCCGCGGCACCGACCCGCCATCGGACGATCTTGGGTTCGATACCAAGGAAGACCGCCCCATCGGCGGCGAGGTTGGCACCGCACTCAGGACAAGTTGAAACAGACAGGCCGCTGACCGGGTAGGCACAGCCTGCACACCGTGGCCGGTTGCCCCGCTGCATGGCCAACTTCGCCGCGGCGATCGCGGTCCACACGATGCCAATCGCCCCGATGATGAGCGGGGCAACGACCACGAGAATGACTCGCCACCAGAGAATCAATCAGCACCAACTCCTCTTGGCTTGACTTCAGTTGCAGGCATGCGGCCAACCTCACCGGGGATGGCTTGACGACCGCCTCCATTCCATTCGCGTAATCAGGCCGAATCTTACACAAGTCGCCACCTTCAGCCGCGTGGCCATTGAAATGCCACTCACTCCGCTTTGTTGAGGGTCCGCAGAGCTCTCGAGCAGATGCGCCGAGTCGCGGCACTGTCCGGTGCCCCCCGCTTCCAACGGTCGCAGACTTCTCGCACCCACGCACCTTTGGTCTTCGACGCATCGTTGAGCCAGTTGCCCACACTGTTCTGCACGTACACGCTCGGATCGGCGTTCAAGTTGGTCAGCAGTTCCAGCGCTGGCGATGGGTCCTGCTTCAATGAGTCGATGTGAGCACACCAGACACCCCTGGGCCTGGTCACTTCACTGGCGAACCGGCGCAAGTTCGGCTCCGACCGCTTGCTCCAGGGGGTGAGCAATGCGAGCGCACTCGCCACATCCGCCCCCACCTGCGGGCGCACCGCAATCCACGCCCACTCGCGCACCCCGCTGTGCGGATCATCCGCCAGCGGCATGATCGCCTTGAGCGCCTTGCCCACATCATCGCCCGCCTTCTTCGCGACCATGTACGCCGCCCAGCCGCGCACGATGTCACTGCGATGCGTCGAGAACTCGCTCAACCGCTTCGGATACGTCGCGGCGAGCGCGTGACCCGCCACCTTCATCCTCGCAATGAACGGCTTGGCAGGATCGAGTTCATCCGCGAGCGACTTCGCCAATGCCGCGTCAATCGTGCCCATCAACACCCGCATATCCGCGGCGAGCATCTCCACCAACGACACCGCCTCCATCTCACCCCGACTGATCGCACGCAACACCTTGGGCGGAATCTCCGACATCCGCCTCGCGCCACGCCGCACTGGTTCTTCCCGCTGGACTGGTTTTCTGGCCATAGGTCATGATTCGTAGGACACCGAACACGCCCGCCGCCGAGGCGAGGTCCGAACCACACGGAAATCGCATTCTTCAAGCCAGGCAGCTTCAGGTGTGACTCGAATCGCCGCGTTTGGGACTCGAGGAAGCAGAAAGAAAGGCAAATTTCAGAGTTGAGAATTTCAGAGGTGCGAAGTCTGGGGATGGGTGTGGATCTGGAACATCCAAAGACTGGCGGTTGGGACCGGACTTCGCCCTTTCACACCTGCCCGAAAGCCGATGGAACGTGCCAAGGAGGGCGACTTGGAGAACGCGAATGCCCAAAGCCAACCCAATCTTCAATTCCCCCATTCTGCTCCCCTGTCCCCGCTCTGAAATTCTGAACTCTGAAATCTGGCATTCTTCCTCTTCCCCGAATCCCTCACACAGCATCCCACCCTTTGCCTGAAGCGGCCGGTCCGATGCTGCATCTTCCATCCTGCCCATCCTGTCCATCCATGTTTCCATTTCTGGTCGGAGAAGGGAACATGGATAGACAGGATGAACAGGATGAAAGAGACAAAGCCATCAGAAATTGACATGATGTTCGAACGGGCCAGTAGGAAGTGGATACGGCTCATGCATGTCCCTGTCGCCGCAGTTGACTCGAAAAACAACACCGCCCGGGATCACTCCCGGGCGGTGCACTGAACATTCATGTCTGATCCGGAATCAGATCAACTCACTTCTTCGCGGCGTCCTTGTCGGGAGCAACGCTTGCCACGTACTTGGGCAGCACTTCGCCCTTGTCGTTCTTGGTCATTTGCACAATCACCGCCGCCTTGCTGGCGTTGCGGTTCTTGTCCATGGTGATCGCGCCGGTCACGCCCGGGAAGTCCTTCGCCTGAGCGAGCACATCGCGAACGTCCTTGCCACCCAGCGACTTGGCCTTCTTGAAGGCATCGGCCAGCAGGTAGACTGCGTCGTACCCAAGGCCGGTCAGCGCATCAGGAACCTGACCATCGTACTTCTTCTTGAACTTGTTCACAAACTCCTGCATTTCGGGCTGATCAGGAGCCGAGTGGTTCGAGTAGTACGAACCAGCAATCGCATCACCAGCGATCTTGCCGAGCTGCTCGCTGTCCCAGCCGTCGCCGCCAAGCAGCGGGACCTTGATGCCCTTCTTGCGGGCCTGGAGTGCAATCGCGGCACCATCCGTGTAGTAGCCGGGAACCAGGAGGATCTCGGCGTTGGCCGTGGCGATCGCCGCGAGCTGGGCGGAGAAATCCTGGTCGCCGCCGCTGTAGGCCTGATCAATCACAATCTGGCCGCTCATCTTGGTGAACGACTTGGTGAACTCATCACGCAGGCCCTTGCTGTACGCCTGCTTCTGGTCCCAGAGAATGGCGACCTTGGTGAGCTTGAGATTCTCCTTCACGAACTTGGCCAGCGCGAAGGCCTGGAAGTCGTCGGTGAAGCAGACACGGAAGACAAAGTCGCGTCCCATCGTGACGCGGGGGTTGGTGCTGCTGGGCGTGATCATCGGCACGCCGTACTGCTGGCAGACTGCGCCGCCGGCGAGGCTGAGGCTGCTGGCCACTTCGCCCAGCACCGCGGCGACCTTGTCGCTGGAGATCAGACGCGTCACGGCCTTGCCGGCCTCGCCGCTGTCACCCTTGGTGTCGTAGGTGATGAGTTCGATCGGACGGCCATTGACGCCGCCTGCTGCGTTGATCTCTTCGATTGCAAGACGAATGCCCCGATCGGTCGACTGACCGAACGTAGCTTCAGAACCCGTCATCGAGCCGTAGTGCCCGACCTTGATGGGGTCTGCAGCCGGCACCGGGGCGAACCCGGCCAGCACTGCTCCGCACGCAAGTGCACCGGCGCACACGAGAGCGGCGCGGCGAGTCAGACTGCCAATCAAACGATTCTTCGAAGCTTCGATCATTCGCGTATTCTCTCTTGTTTGAGCTGCCCATCAAAGACTGCTGAACGGCCAGGCACGCGCCACGTGCAGCGTGCAAAAGTGCAGGTCGATCCAGCCTCAATCAGATGCACCCAGCACAACGCGGCGGCAACGTCGCTCCGCCTGCCTGCTGAGCTCGACTCGCATCATACGACCATGAGGCGACGGTTCCGCGGCCTCAAAGGCCAGGCAACCCACCGCTCCATCACCCGACCGCCGCGATGTTCGCACGAGCCATCGACACCCCGCCATTCTGACCCACTCCCACCTGCGATGTTCCACAGGCGGCCAGCGATGCTTCAACGTGCCGAGCCATGCATCCCGCAGGAGCTTCTCCAGAGATATCCACCGCCGAAACACCCCTGCTAACCCTTGCCATGTAACAGGTTACAAAACTCGATCTTCGCGAATACCAGTGCCAAATCCTTGATTGTCGCACTTGTGGCACCCATAGATTGAGTGAACGCAAACGACCCGGCCCAAACAAGGTCCGATAGCCAAGATTGCTGGGGCGTGTGGTGCGGGGAGAAAGACGAGGATCATCATGATGAATTTGACGAATGTGCTCGGAATGTGGAGCGGCAGGAACGTGGTGTGCGCTTCGATGCTCGTGCTCGCCGCGGCGGCGACCGCGCAGCCAACGTACATCTTCCACGGTGCGACCACTCAGGTCTTCGGCGAAGCATCGGGCATCACGATGCGTGAACCCGATGCGCCGCGTCAGGATGAGGCCGTCGATCTGTGGATCGAGATCGGGTACTCATTCGAGTACCAGAACATCGCGGTCTACTACACGACCGATGGCACGACTCCCCAGGGCGGCTTTGGCAACGGCGATGGCACAACGCAGGTGCTCACGAACCTCAACGGCGGCATCTCGTTCGTTCGCAACCAATTCGACTCGGGCGCCAACCGCAACCGCGACTGGTGGCGGGCACGCCTCCCCGCTTCGGCGCGGCAGGGTGGTCAGACGATCAAGTACAAGATCGGCACGTGGGGCGGACCCAACGGCGGTTTCAACAAGTTCACGAATGGCGCGAACACATCATCGGTGGCGCAGCAGTTTGAGTTCCGCAATGCGCTGGCGTGGCCGGGTGCGGGTGCAGGGCAGGTGAATCCCGCCGCGGGGTATCCGCCGGTTTCGTTCTGGAAGGAAGAGGCGATCTTCGGCAACACGTTCTGTGCGGGGCAGATTGATCGCAATGGCACCGTCTATGACTTCCACTTCCCGACTCCCGGCGGCGTGGGTGGTGTGGGAACGCGCAATGAGGGGTATGTGGATGGCGTGGACACGTTCCCGCCCGGGCTGCCCAGCGGCTGGCGTGGCCAGATGCATGTGAATCAGGCGATGCCGGGCATTCGCGTGGATGGTGTGACGCACTGGCTGAGCAATCCCAACGGCGTCTCGTACGGCTCGGTGCAGCAGGAGTATCTGGAGGACACCAACTCCATTCGCACGACGCAGACGCTGACGGCGGGCGGCAACAACATCTCGGTGGAGCAGATCGACTTTGCGCCCATGGGTGTTTCGTGGCCGGCTGATGGCAACGGAGCTGCGCAGAAGCACCTGTACATCAAGCGGATGCTGTTGACCAACAACGGCCCGACCAAGACGGTGAATGTCTACTGGTACGTCGATCCGGCGATCAATGGCGGTGATGGGTACGACGCGATGTTCGTCGACAGCGCGAAGAGCGCGATGGTGGCGTATGACAACACCTACCGCGTGGTGACGGGCACGGGTGTGGGCTTCCCAGCACCCAACGAATACAACCCCAGCACC
>JBILUL010000182.1:0-9472 GCA_044371005.1 Phycisphaerales bacterium
CGGCGGGCCGAAAGATTACTTGGCCTGTCCCATCGCCTTGAGGGCGCGGATGCGCTCAGGGAGGCTCAGCAGCTTGATGAAGCCGCCCGCATCCTTCTGGTCGTAGATCTCGCCCTGTTCAAAGGTGACGATGTTCTCGGCGTAGAGGGAGTTGGGGCTGCGGCGCTGCACGGCGGTGGCGTGGCCCTTGAAGAGGCGCACGACGATCTCGCCATCGAGATTCTCGGCCATCTTCGAGGCGCAGGCCCACAGGGCTTCACGCAGCGGGGTGAACCAGCGGCCGTCGTACACGAGTTCCGCGAACGTGAGGCCCAGGTGCTCGCGGTAGTGGCGGGTTTCGCGGTCGAGCACGAGTTCCTCGAGGGCACGGAGTGCTTCGACGATCACGGTGCCACCAGGCGTCTCGTAGAGGCCGCGCGACTTCATGCCCACGCGGCGGTTCTCCACCAGATCGACGCGGCCCACGCCGTGACGGCCGGCGATCGCGTTGAGCTTGATGACCAGATCAGCACCGTTCATGGCAACGCCATTGAGCGTGCGGGGGCAGCCGCGTTCGAAGCCCAGGGTGACATCCTCGTACTGGTCCGGAGCCTTGTCGGGGCTGCAGGTGAGCATGTACGCATCTTCCGGAGGAGCATTCCAGGGGTTCTCGATCGAACCACCCTCGTGGCTGATGTGCCAGAGGTTACGGTCACGCGAGTAGATCTTGGTGGCTGTGGAGGTCGTGGGGATGTTGCGTTCCTTGAGGTACTCAAGCATCGCGAAGCGACCTGAGAGCTTCCAGCGATCGTCACGCCAGGGGGCGATGATCTGGAGTTCGGGAGCGAGCGCGGCGTAGGCGGATTCGAATCGCACCTGATCGTTGCCCTTGCCGGTGCAGCCGTGTGCCACTGCCGTGCAGCCGGTCTTCTTGGCGACTTCAACCTGAGCCTTGCCCAGAACGGGGCGGGCAATCGCGGTGCCCAGGAGGTAACGTCCCTCGTAGACCGCGCCGGCGATCATGGTCGGGAAGACGAACTCCTCGGTGAACTCACGCTTGAGGTCCACCACGTGGCACTCCTTGGCGCCCGAGTTGATGGCCTTCTGCTCAACGCCGACGAGTTCCTCGGCGCCCTGGCCGACATCGCCGACCACGCAGACAACTTCCGCGTTCATGTTCTCGACCAGCCAGGGGACGATGCAGGAGGTGTCGAGGCCGCCGGAGTACGCAAGTGCAATTCGCTTCTTCATGGTGCTTGTTGGGTTCGATGGTGCCAAGTTCAGGGACGGTTCAGAGTTTCGCCGCAGACGCGGACGCAGGCTTGTGCCCCACACCCACACGCACGCGGCAACAATTGGAGGGAGAGGATCAGGCCTTGCCGAACAGGTGGATCAGCAACGCGTTCTGCGCGTGCATCCGGTTTTCGGCCTGGTCGTAGACAATGGATGCAGGTGAATCAATGACCTCGTCGGTCACTTCAACACCCCGCTGTGCAGGCAGGCAGTGCATGAACAGACTGCCGTTGGGGAATCGCTTGCCGGTGACGCCGTTGCTGGCCACCCGCATGAGCTGCTCGGAGACGCAGTACTCGGCGAACGCGGCACGCCGCTCGTTGGCCTGATCAGCCTGCCCCATCGAGACCCACACGTCCGTGTAGACCGCATGATGACCTTCGATGATCGCCGGATCATGGCTGAAGGCGAGCGTGCTGCCATTTTCCTTGGCAAACGCAAGACTCTCCTGCACCACTTCAGGCGCGGGTTCATAGCCCCGGGGCGTAACGACGGTCATGTCGACCCCCAGCATCGACGCGGCGTGCATCAGCGAGTGACAGACGTTGTTCCCATCGCCCACCCACGCGAGCTTCACACCGTCAAGGCCGCCCGGACGCTCCCAGAGCGTGAACAGATCAGCCAGGCCCTGGCAGGGGTGGAAGCGATCAGAGAGCGCGTTGATCACCGGCACATCGGCAAACGATGCAAGTTCATCGACCGCACGCTGGCTGTAGACGCGGGCGATGATGCAATCGACCCAGCGTTCAAGGTTTTTGCCGTAATCCTTCGTTGACTCTCGCTCGCCGATCTTCTGGGCACTGTGGTCCATGTAGATCGCGGTGCCGCCGAGCTTGTTGATCCCCGTCTCGAAGGAGATGCGCGTGCGGAGGCTGGCCTTTTCGAAGAGCAGAATGGCGGTCTTGCCGTCGAGCGCCGTGCGGAAGGGCTTGATGTTCTTCTTCGACTTCGCGGCGGTTTCGAACAGGGCGAGCACTTCCTCGCGCGTGAGGTCGGTCAGCGTCAGCAGATCGCGGCCAGCCATCGAACGTCGCGACGATGTGGCACGGCGTTTGACGGTTCCCGCGGCAGTCTTGGTGCGTGGGGCGGCGGTGCTCTTGCTGATTCCTGATGACGACTTCTTCTTTGCCATGGGTGGTGTGATGCCTGCCGAAATGCCGTTCACGCTCGCCAGCCGCCTGCCCGGAGAGTGAACGAAATACCCCGCCGAACCCTTCCGGAGCAGGAACGAAGCGGCTCCCACAACGGAAGCCATCTGGTGCCTGCCGGGCCGAGTCGGACCTCGCCTTGCCGCGTCTTAGCTGCGGGACCAAACAATACGCGTGCCGACCGGCTCTGCGGCGATCCAGGAGGCCAGTGCCGATGGACTATTTCCATCAAGAATCACTACGGGAGCCCCGCTGGCCTGCGAGGCCTCCAGGGCCGCCCGAACCTTGGGAATCATGCCGCCGCTGATCACACCTTGGGCAATCAAAGCCTCCACGCCGGCCTGATCGAGCTGCGGAATCACCTTCTTCTGACCGTCCAGCACACCGGGAACATCGGTCAGCAGGACCAGCGCCGCGGCTTTGAGCGTCGCCGCGACGCCCGACGCGGCGTCATCGGCATTCACATTCAGGAACTGCCCAGCCGAATCGATCCCGATCGAACTCAAGACGGGCAAAAATCCCTCTTTAAGAAGCACTTTGAGAAGGCGACCATCGCCGCTTCCTGCCATTTCACCGACACGCCCGGGATCGAACGCGTATCGGGTAGCCTTGCGCGTCGGAACGGCATTGCCATCGCCCAGGCACAGCCCCACCGATGCGGCTCCCGCCGCGAGGAGCGAACCTACGAGTGCCTTGTTCACGCTGCCGGCGAGAATCGCGGCGATCTGATCGATCTGATTCTCCGGCGTGATGCGGATGCCATCACGACGTTCGGTTGTGAACCCAAGGGCCGCCAAGTGGCGATCAACGGCCTTGCCGCCGCCGTGGAGCAGCACCACGCCGCCTTTGTGGCGTTTCGAGAGGTCGGCAACGGCCTTCCAGAGGCCGGGCGAGGAGCGTTGTTCTTCGAGGGTGGTCCCGCCGATCTTGATGATGATCGGCCCATCGAGGTGGTTCATCACTGGACTGCTCCCGCAAGGATGCCGGTGGTCTCGGCGAATCCGAATCGAGCGTTCATGGCCTGCACGGCCTGCCCGGCCGCGCCCTTCACCAGGTTGTCGATGGCGCTCTCGATGATGAGGTGTGAACCGCCCGCTTCGAGTGCCCAACCGAAATCACAGAAGTTGGTCGTACGCACATCGGCGATGGAGGGCCAGACGCCCGAGGGACAGAGCCGCACGAAGGGCTCGTTGCTGTAGGCATCCTGGTAGAGCGAGCGGATGCGATCAGCATCCCAGCCCGGCGCGAGATCGACGTGGATGGTGGAGAGGATGCCTCGCTCATACGCGCCCAGGTGTGGCGTGAAGAGCGTGGGAGTTCCTGCGTAGAGATCAATCTCGGGGTTGTGGCGATGATTGAAGACGCCGTAGGCCTGGAGACTGACCTCACAGAACAGGGAATTTTGCTTGAGGGCACGGCCCGCGCCACTGACGCCGCTGGTGGAATCGATGATGACACGCCGCGGCGAGCCCGCAGCGTTTCGCTCGATGGAACCAGCGCGAGCGAGCGGAGCCAGTGGAAGGATCGCGGAGGTCGGGTAGCAACCGGGAACGGCGATGAGGTTCGCACCCGGGAGTTTGTCGCGGAAGAGTTCGGGAAGGCCGTAGACGGCGCGGGTGAGCAGTTCGGGGTGTGAGTGCGTGAAGCCGTAGTGCTTGGGATACGCGGCGGGATCGGCGAAGCGAAATGCCGCTGAGAGGTCGAGCACGCATGAAGTCACGCCCAGCAGTTTTCCCGCGAGCGATTCGCTCGCTTCATGGGGCGTTGCGAGGAAGACCGCATCGGGCTTGAGGGCGGCGATGGCATCGACATCGGTGGCGCGGACGGGCAGATCGAGCCGGCCCCGGAAGCGGGTGAAGACTTCGGAGAACTGCTGACTCTTGCCGCCTTCGTCGCGTTTGGCGGAGCCGAAGAGGCCGACGACGGTGGTACGCGGGTGGCCCAGGAGCAGCGACACGAGTTCGGCGCCACCGTACCCGGCAGCGCCAACGACGGCGACGCGGAGGGGGCGATCAGCAGACTCAGAAGATGTGCGGACACTGCTCGACATGGTGCGGATCCTGACGTCCCGGTGCCGCTGCCGCGTGACGCATCGTTACCAGACGCGAGCAACAGGCGACACCCCCGGGACGGGCGGAGAGTGTAGCGGCGACGGGGTCCGGAAATGTCCCTCCAACCGGCGGGCGCCATGAGTAAAACCCCTCATTCACGATGGGGAAGCGGGACAATCGTGGGGTGATGGAAAATCCGGGCAAGCCTGCGGCCGATGGACATACTCAGGAGGCTATTTGCCATGAGCGAAACTACGAACACCACCAACTCGACGTTCACCGTGCCCGCAGGCGGACCCCCGGTCCGAAGCCAGTTCGCCAACGAGCCGGAGATGCGCGAGTTGGTCGAGTTGTTCGTGGGTGAGTTGCCCCAGCGCACACAGACTCTGCTGGATGCGTACAGCACCCAGCAGTGGGAGATTGTGCAGCGCATCAGCCACCAGCTCAAGGGAGCTTCAGCTGGCTATGGCTTCCCGACCATCGGCGCCGCCGCGGGCCGCGTTGAGGAGGTCGTCAAGAGCGGACCGATCTCAACGCAAGAGACGGTCGCGCAGCTCACCGAGTCGGTGAAGCAGCTGATCAGCCTCTGCCAGCGCGCTGCGGTCTGATCTCATCACACAGCACAACTTCGTGCGCACAGGCGCTTCGAGCGGTTGCACCGGCCACTCATCCAAGGATGTGATGACGCAGGAAGGGCACAACTCCATCGAGGTCAGACCCCGCGTTCTGATCATCGACGATTCGAAGGATGTTCATCGTCTCGTGGCCGTGAGGCTGCGTGCCGAAGGGCTTGACTTCATCAATGCCTACTCGGGCGAGGAAGGCCTGGAGATGGCCGCCGCGCAGTCGCCTGCCGCGATCCTGCTCGATCTTGAGATGCCTCGCATGCACGGATTGAGTGTGCTCAAGGACCTCAAGGCGTCCGCAGCGACACAGGACATTCCGGTGCTCGTGGTCTCCGGCAACCAGATGGCCCAGGACAAGGTCAAGGCCTTCGAACTCGGCGCTGTCGACTACGTCACCAAGCCCTTCGAGATGACCGAGCTTCGCATCCGGCTGCGTCAGGCGCTCAAGATGCGTCAGCTGATTCAGATGCTCGCCCAGCGCGCCCAGGTCGATGGCCTGACCGGGCTTTGGAATCGGGCGTTCTTCAATCAGCGATGGAAAGAGGAAGTGGATCGCTCGGCGCGTCACGGACACAGCCTGTCGGTGGCGATGGTCGACATCGATCACTTCAAGTCGATCAACGACACCTACGGACACGCCGCGGGCGATGCGGCACTGCAGGGCACGGCCCGCATTCTCCAGCAGTCGTGCCGAACGCACGATCTGGTCTGTCGCTACGGCGGCGAGGAGTTCGTGATCGTGATGCCCGATACGTGTCCGCAGGACGCCGCGATTGTCTGCGATCGCATGCGGCTCGCCATCGCCGCGGAAGACTGGCCGCGCCACCCTGCTCGAAAGGTCACGGCCTCCATCGGCATCTGCGGGTGCACGGGCGCTGCCAACAAGCCGGCGGATGCGATCGTCGAAACCGCCGATGCCAACCTCTACAGAGCCAAGAACGGCGGACGCAACCAGATCATCTGGACCGACGCCTCGATCGCTCCGACAGGGCTTGCCGCGTGAGCTTGCTCAGTTCGTCTTGCCGATCGTGAGCGTCGCGGGCTTTGCCTGCACCTGACCCGCGGCGACCTTCTCCCAGCCACTGCCCAGTTCGCCGATCGGATCGGGCGGCGTGATCTGCACTTTCTTCTCGCCCAGCTTGGCCTGGCCCGACCGCACCTTCTCCTGGAAGCCAAGGCACTCGGCCAGAAGCCTGGGGAGGATCTCTTCCTCCGGGACATTGGCGACGCGCTCGCCCTGCACGTAGATGATGCCGCGGCGATCGCCGGCGAACACGGCCACATCGGCCCCCTCAGCTTCGCCCGGGCCGTTCACAATGCAGCCCATGACAGCCACCTTCATCGGCACCTGCACCTTTTCGGCCAGTTGCTTGCGGACATCCTGCACGAGCGTGAACAGATCCACCTGAATGCGCCCGCAGGTCGGGCAGGCAATGAGGTCAACACCCTTGCGCTCACGCAGGCCCAGGCAGTAGAGCAGTTCCAGTCCGTCTTCGACCTCGTAGACGGGATCATTGGCGTACGAGATGCGGATGGTGTCGCCAATGCCGCCAATCAAGAGGCCGCCCAGTGCCACCACGCTCCGGATCGTCCCCGTCTCCTTGGGCCCCGCGTGCGTCACGCCAAGGTGCAGAGGATGGTCGAATCGCTTGGAGATCTCGGAATAGGCATCGATGACCAACGCGGCATCCATGCTCTTGGCCGAGATGGTGATGTCGTGAAAATCCTGCTCGTAGAAGATGTCGAGGTATTCCTCGAGCTTGGCGATCATGATCGCCAGCATGTAGCCGTGCTTGTGGTTGCTGAAGACCTGCCCCAGCTCCTTCATGCGGCGCTGCTTGTCCTTGCGCTCGATGATCGATCCTTCATTCACGCCGACGCGAATGGGAAGATTGCGAGCCTTGCATGCCTTGATGACCTCGATCACCTGATCGCGATCCTGGATGTTGCCAGGGTTCAGGCGAATCTTGTGAACACCTGCCTCCACGGCCTCCAGCGCACGCTGGAAATGGAAGTGCACATCGGCGACGATCGGCACCTTCACCTGAGGGATGATGTGCCGCAGCGCATCGGTATCCTTCTTCTCCGGGACAGCCACACGCACAATGTCGGCACCCGCCGCGGCGAGTTTGTGAATCTCGCGCACGCACGCATCGATGTCGTGGGTGTACCCCGCGGTCATCGTCTGAACACTCACCGGTGCCGGAGTGGTCGGCCGGCCATGGCGGTCGGGAAGCCCCCCACCGATGGCGATCCGTCCGACACGGTCATCTCCGACTACGACTTGCCTGGTTGGTCTGCGTGGTTGCATGCGTGGAAAGAGGGTAGGGATCGATCCGGATGGGCGAGCAACCAGCGGAACGCACCGGCCGCGACAGAAGGGACGTACCCGGCCCTGCGAGGCCCCCGGCCTGGCCGCGAGGTTCACACGGATTTTGAAAGGTCGTATACTCCCGAATGAACAGTTCGTACGTCCCCGCCCTCTGGATGGTTCTTTGCGGATTGTCGTTGCCGGCACTCGCCGGTGACGTGAAGTTCGTCATTTCCGTCGATTCGTCCGTCGCCACCTCGGCCGTCTCCGGGCGTCTGGTCATCGGCCTGGTCCGCGATGACATCGCCTCGCTCAAGCAGACGGACCCGAACGACGCCCCCATCTGGGACGAGCCCCAGCCCATGCTCGCCACGACCATCACGGACCTGGCTCCGGGAACGCCGGTCTCCCCCACCACCTTTGACGTGGTGAACACGAAGGGTGCCGCGGCACTCGAAGGCACCTACCGCGTGGCAGCCCGCCTCATCACCAATCGCCAGACCAGCAACTGGCGCCATGATGCAGGCAACCTATACACAACGCCGATCAACGTGACCTTCACCAAGGAGGGCGAGCAGACGGTCGAGCTGACGCTGTCGAAGAAGACTGAGGGACGGGCCTGGCCCGCAGCGGAAGCCGCAGCAGTCGGCGCGCAGCTCATCGAGATTCGCTCCACGCTGCTCAGTGAGTTCCATCGTCGCGACGTGATGCTTCGCGCCTGCGTGGTTCCGCCGCGGAAGATGGAGGATGGGGTGAAGTATGCCGCGGTGTATGACGTGCCCGGCTTCGGCGGCCGTCACTTCGATGGAATTCAGGAGGCGAAGCGGCGCAAGGAACCTCTCGAAGGAGCCGCGGCGAAGCTTGCGGACCAGACCTTCTGGATCACGCTCGATCCCGAAAGCCCGAACGGACACACGCTCTTTGCAGATTCGGCCAACAACGGCCCATGCGGCAAGGCCCTGATCGAGGAGTTGATTCCTGCCATCGAAGCCAAGTTCCCGCAGCTTGCCACCAAGCCAGAAGCTCGCATGCTTCGCGGCCACTCCAGCGGCGGCTGGTCGACGCTCTGGCTCACCATCACCTACCCGGAGACTTTCGGTGCGTGCTGGTCGTCAGCGCCCGACCCCGTGGACTTCCGCCGCTTTCAGTTGATCGACCTCTACGGACAGCGATCGGCCTATCAGCTGGCCGAGAGTGATCTTGCGTTTTCGAACCCGCTCACGCAGAGCAGGCAGGCCCCGGTCGTGCTGGGTGACCGCTTCCTGAGCCGCGTGGAGTTTGGCGGGCGTCCGCGAGTTCTTGCGTTGGGCAGCTTCCGCAACAACGGCAAGTGCGTGATGACCGTCGAACAGGAAACCCGGGGCGAGGATGTGCTCGGACCCGACAACACTTCGGCGCAGCAGTGGGATTCGTGGTGGGCCGTTTTCTGCCCGCGCAATGCGAATGGCAACCCCGCAGCGGTCATCGATCCTGCCACCGGCAAGATTGACTCATCGATCGCTGACTCCATGCGAGCCTACGACATTGCTGAACACCTTCGCAATGCACCGGGCAAGATCGGGCAGATCTTCCGAAGCCGCGTGAGGCTCGTGGTGGGCACCGCCGACAACTTCTACCTCAATGAAGCCGTCAGTCTGCTGCAGACCGAACTGGACCGGCGGTTCCCGCCGCTCGCACCGGACAAGCAGGTCGGCTATATCGAGTTCGTGCAGGGGGCGGACCATGGCACCGTGTTTCAGTCGGCTCGCATGCGCGGGTTCGCGGCTGAGATGGTCGCGCACCTCGAGCGATCGGGCCTCACTCCGACCACGCCTGTGCCCGGCAAGTGACACCCATGTGGCATGTGAGAACTTGCCACCGATACCGAACAGGACGGTAGAATCACCTTCAGGGGAAGCCCCGGCTGTCGCCGGGTGTGTCTGATTTCCCGTCCTGCGTGTGTCTTTACGTGTCTTGGAGATTGATCATGAACACCCGTTCGTTTGTCGTTGGCGCAGCCGCGTCGGCTGTCCTGTGTCTTGCTGGAACCGCTGTCTTCTCGCAGCCCGCCGACAAGGGCAAGGA
>JBILUL010000314.1:0-2522 GCA_044371005.1 Phycisphaerales bacterium
GTCGGCGACGCGCGGCAGCGGTGCTGTGGTGGCGGTGCTGGACACGGGCTTTGACTTCGGGCACCCGGATCTTCCGATGCCGATTCTCTCCCAGTCGTTCATCAATGGTGAGACGGCCCAGGATGGCAACGGGCATGGCTCGCACTGCTCTGGAACCGTGCTGGGAGTCGACAACACCGAGGGGGTCATCGGTGTGGCGCCAGCTGCGTCGCTGATGATCGGAAAGGTGCTGGGAGATTCCGGCTCGGGCCCCTCATCCGGGGTCATTGCGGGCGTTGACTGGGCGGTGGCGAACGGAGCGGATGTAATCAGCCTTTCGCTTGGGAGCACGGGAAGTGAGCAGGCTGAGGCGGATGTGTATGCCGCGGCGGTGGCGGCGAATGTCATGGTCATTGCCGCGGCGGGGAACAACAACTCGGGCGAACCGTTCTACCCGGCGTGCTATCCGGGTGTCCTGTCCGTCGCGGCGGTGGACAGTGCGAATCAGCGGGCGGGCTTCTCGAACTTCGGGCCGCTGATCAGTGTGACGGCACCGGGCGTGAATGTGCTGTCGACCGTCCCAACCGGCATGGCGCAGTGGGCCGATACGGAGCATGATTCGGCGCCGCTGGCGGGCAGTGGTTCGGGCACGGTGACGGCGACAGCGGTGTTCTGCGGGCTTGGCGGCAGTGCGACGGACTTTCCGCCCGAAGTGGCTGGGAACATCGCGTTCATCCGCCGCGGCGGGGGCATTTCGTTCGCAACCAAGGCGACCAATGCGCTGGATGCGGGGGCGATCGGCGTGCTGATTGCCAACAACGCCCCGGGACTGTTCAACGGCACGCTGAATGCGAACTTCACGATTCCGGTCATCGGCGTCTCACAGGCTGACGGGGATGATCTTGAAACCAGAGCACCGATCACGGTGACGATCTCGGATTCGGGCGGTCACGGCTATGCGTACTACTCGGGCACCTCGATGGCGTGTCCGCATGTCGCTGGCGTCGCGGCGCTGCTGATCAGCGAGTTCGGTGCCACGAACGTCACTCCGGCGGTGGTGCGTCAGGCATTGGAGACTTCGGCGACGGATCTGGGTGATCCGGGGCGTGATGACCTGTTCGGCTACGGGCTGGTGGACGTCGCCGCGGCAAGGGTTGCGCTTCGCGATCTGATCGGCCTTGAGTGCGATGCCGACTTCGATGTGAATGGCGGCGTGGATGGTCGCGATGTGGAAGCGTTCTTCCTTGCCTTCGAATCTCATGACTTTCGCGCCGACATCAATTTTGACGGCGGGTTTGATGGCAGCGATGTCGCAGCGTTCATCGACACGTGGGCGGGCGGCGGCTGCTGACCACGTTGATTGACCGATGTTCGACCCTCAACCTCAAGTGCCACGAATGAGGTACCAGAACATGCGGCCAGCAATGACGAGTGCGGCAAAGAGGAAGGCCCATCGCACGAACTTCGCTCCTTGCTTGATGGCAAGCGTGCTGCCCACCCATGAACCCGCAGCATTGGCGATGCCCATGGGAATGGCGATGGGCCAGACGACCAGACCATTGACGATGAACGTGGTCAATGATCCAACGTTGCTGCCGAAGTTCATGGCCTTGGCGTTGCCGGTGCCCACCACAAAATCGAATCGCAGGACGCGGACCATGACAAAGACGAGGAATGAACCGGTGCCGGGACCGAAGAACCCGTCATAGAAGCCGATGATGAGGCCCGCAGCGATGGTGATGGCGAGATTTCTGGCCGTCGGTCCCTGGTAGTTGTTCTCTCCGCCAAAGCGTGGGCGGAAGAACATGTACAGGGCCATGATGAGCAGGAGTGTGCCGAAGATTCCCTTGGCCAGTGACTCGTTCATGCGCCCGAGATGCACCAGCGCCAACGCGCCAAAGACCGAGCCGATGAGCCCGCATGCGCCGCCAAGAAGCGCGACGACGCGATCGACCTTGCCCCGGATCAGGAACGAGATGGTGGCGGTACTCGAGCCACTGCACCCGATGAACTTGTTGGTGCCCGCCATGTATGGAACCGGCAAGCCCAGTGCCGCGAGTGTGGGCATCGTGAAAATGCCCCCGCCGCCCGCCATGGCATCGATGAGGCCCGCGATGAACGCGATGAGGGTGCAGAGCGCAAACTCGGCGGGCGTGAACGTATGCAAGGGGCCAAGTCTATTCAGGTGAAGTCGCCGCGTCGGAACTGTTCACGGAGCCTCCTGAGGGGTAGCCGCGGAACGGACTTCGTAGAGCGTGAAGTACGTGCCATCGTGCACAATCTTCCCATCAGCCGTCGCGAGGCTGCGTGCATCGCTGGGCGCGAAGGCATCAGAAGGT
Source organism: Phycisphaerales bacterium (assembly GCA_044371005.1). GTDB lineage: Bacteria > Planctomycetota > Phycisphaerae > Phycisphaerales > UBA1924 > UBA2402. The sequence continues at coordinate 2,319 of JBILUL010000314.1, forward strand.
CCCCCACCACCACGCGGCGGACCGCCGCGGGTTTGCTTCTGCTCGAGCCGCAGCACTCGCGTGTACTTGGCAAGCGCCTCGGGCGATACGCGTTCTTCGCGCACTGGAACTTTCATGAAGTAGCCGGCCCACCACTGGAGGCCGTGCCTGGCAATGACGACCGTGGTTGCCGGTTCGGTGATGAGAGCTCGCAGAGAGAGGAAC
>JBILUL010000201.1:0-7979 GCA_044371005.1 Phycisphaerales bacterium
CCACAGCGCGCGCGTCGGCGGCACCACCCAGCAACCGGCACCGGCGACGATCGAGATAACGCCATGCACTGCGTACACCAGTTGTGGCCAAGCGTGGGTGTGGGACTCCACGCGATGTCCAGGGGGGACCGTGAGTCCGAGGCAGCGAACGCATGGCTCGTGTCGTTTTCGCGACATCACTTGGCAGTATATCGCCTTGCTGCCAAGGCGTCAGCCCGCTACTTTGATTCATCACTTTTCGCAGAATCCCGGGAGTCACTCAACATTCCGAATCCTCTTTGCCATTTCGCCATCCACGCAGATGATTGCCAGCGAGCCATGACCTTCTACCAAGCGGTCTTTGGCTGGAAGTTCCAACCCTGGGGGCCACCTGGGTTCTGGCGGATCATGACCGGCCAGTCCGGCGTCGAAGGTGCGCTCCATCAGCGACTCGAGCCACTGACCGGTACGGGAATGCGAGGCTTCGAGTGCTCCACCAGCGTGCAGGATGTGAAGACCATTTCCGATCGCGTGGCCAAGCACGGCGGGCGCGTGCTCATGCCCGGATTTCTCATCCAGGGCGTGGGCACGGTCATGAAGTTTCAAGACACGGAGGGAAACGTCGCCAGCGCGATGCAGTACCTGCCGGGTATCTTCGAGTCCATGGGAGGCAACCAATGAGAACACCCGCACATCGATGTGGGGTGGGGACAGTCATCGCGTTGCTGCTCGTCGCGATCTTCGTACATGGGTGCGAACGTCGAGAGAAGCAGCCACCGATCGCGAACGCCGCGGCTATCGATCGCAACGTACAGGATCTTCTGGATCGCTGGAGGCGGGCCTTTGAAGCACGCGATCTCGATGGCGTCCGATTTGTTCTCGCGGACGACGATCGCTTTGTGTGGCTCGAGGATGGAGAGCCTCGATACCGCAGCGCCGACGACATCGTTCGGGCGTATGCGAGCTTTCCGAAAGAACTCTCGTTCACTCACACGCTGCGCGACATTCGCATCGTGCCAACCTCGAATGACGCTGCGTGGGTGCACCTGGCAACATCGACGAAGATCGAGCACAGCGGCCGTGTTGTGTCGGAGTTCACAGGTGTTGTGCTGATGATCACCCGGTGAGATGCAACCGGGTGGAGAATCCACGCCGCCCACTCGTCAACATCCAAACCACGCAGTCCGGCACCTGGTTGACACATCTGCGCGACCGTCATCGCAGCATGCAGCGTGAATGCGAAGTCGTGGAACAGACAATGATTCACATGCGCCCGCGAGTAAGTTCTCGCGGGCGTTCGTACTTCAATTGGGGTGACCGGACAAGGTTTGAACTGTTTGTGGAGGGAATAGCCCCTGGCAGCCAGATACGTGGTTCTTGCTGAAGGTGAAACCGTAAATGGGTGTGACGGTGAGTGGGCCGGCAGCAACGGTCGCAGACCGGGATCACGCCGTGCTGGCGAGGAGCGCTCGACCCCGCGATGCCCACGGCGGCGGGAAGCCGACCGTCGCATCAACAAACCCGTAGCACGTCCGCGCCGGAATACAGAGCGGATCACCCGATCGAATCTCGCGGAAATCATCATCTATGGCTCACCTTCGATTCCCCTATGATCCGTGTATGAAGGTGAATCTGACACGTGCATTTGCGACGTTTGCGGACCATTGGTCGCCCCGCGTGGCTGCGGACCTGAACGGGCAGCAACTCAAGCTCGTCAAGTTTCAAGGTGCGTTTGATTGGCACTTCCACGAGCACGAAGACGAAATGTTTCTCGTACACCGCGGCTCGTTCGTGATGGAGTTCCGAGACCAGCGGGTCGAACTGAGCGAGGGCGAGTTTCTGGTCGTTCCTCGTGGGGTGGAACATCGTCCCGTCGCCGAACGAGAAGTGGAAGTCCTGCTGTTTGAGCCTGCCAGCACACTCAACACGGGCAATGTGCACAGCGAGAAGACGGTGTCAGAATTGAAACGAATCAATCTTGCCTAGATCGATTCACCGCCCCGATCCTGAGAAGTTCCCACTCTCGTACATTCGCTCGAGGTACGCCGCGATGGCGCGTTTCACAAGTGTCTTGGCCGGCGGGTCGCCGGTCAGAAGTGGTTCAAATGCCGTCAACAGGAAGCCAACAAGGCCCTCAAAACCAAGGTCTGAACAAGGACGGTTGAACCGCTTCTGCGACGCTCCAAGTCGTGTTGCTGAAACGAAAAGGCCCTTCGATGTGCTGGTCGAATGGCTTTACTCTGAACAAATCGGGGTGACAGAACACCAATAGAACTTTTCCTGGAGGCTGTCCGGATGTGGGAGGCGGGGATATGCCGTTGACTGAGCTCCAAGGCGTCGAAGGTCACAACGGCATCTGCCAGGGTCCTTTCCGGGTCACGTTGATGAACGACTTGCCGTCAAAGCGGAACAGGCCACCGGAGCAGCCGAACCAGAGTATCCCATCCTTGTCTTCGAACATGCTCTGCACGTGGGTGCGGGTCAGGCCGCGGTCCTCGCGGAATGGTGTAAAGGACTTCCCGTCGTAGCGACACGCGCCGGCGCCGAGCGTGGAGAACCACATGTTGCCCGCTTTGTCCTCCAGGATCTCGAAGATGCGGTCGTTGTTCAGCCCATCCTTTGTCGTGTAAGTCCGGAACGCCGTACCTTCGTAGCAGCTCACGCCATCGCCGTCCGTGCCGAGCCAGATGCGCCCACGTCGATCACCGCCGATGGATCGCACCTGATTGCCCGCGAGGCCTTCTTTGGTGGTGTAGCTCGTGAACGTCTTGCCGTCGTACTTATGCGCCCCCTCGCCGTCGGTGCCGAACCAGAGGTTGCCGGCTTGATCCTGGAACATACTGAAGACCACTTTGGGGGTGAAACGGGACGCGGGTTTCTCGACCTCGACCCTCGGGATGGGAAACGCGACGAAGGACTTGCCGTCGAAACGACAGACTCCCTCCTGCGTCCCGACCCAAATGGTACCGGCCCTGTCCCGCATCATGCTCCAAACCTGGTTGCTGCTGAGGCCGTTCGCTCCCGTGTAGTTCGTGAACTTGCCGTTTTCGAAACGGCTTACTCCGCCATCGGTGGCGAACCACATGACCCCGTCGCTGTCTTGCAGGATCCCTCGAACCGCTCTGCCGCCGAATCCCTGCTCCACGCTGAGGTACGTCAGCGACTTGCCGTCGTAGCGGCAGACGCCGTCGCCGTTGGTACCGAACCAGAAGTGACCCTCCCGGTCCTGGAAGACCTGTCGTACATACTCACTGATTTGTGCTTCTTCGTCGGGCGGGGTCGGTGCATTGCCGCCAAAGAACTTCAGCCTACCCAGTTGCGCCTCGAACGAGTCTGGCGTCGTGAGCGCGGGCGGGATGGGCGTCGTCTGATTCACTTTGGGCGACGATTCGGGCTGCGCGGAGGTGACGGCTGTGAACAGTCCACACGCAATCGTGGCGGCGAGGATCGTCTTCAAGGTCGTTCTCCGTTCTTCAGGGCGTTCGTTGTCGGCACCGAGGAGTGACATCGTATCGCCAAACGGGAGAAGCTCCCTGGGTGAACCAGCGATGCAACACAAACCCGGTGGCTCGCGTGAATTCCTACCAACAGACAGCCCGAAACAGGCCGATTTTGAGGCGTTCGACAATCGGTTTGAACCGTGCCCTGCTCCGCAGAACTCCTGTCCCTAGAACGAGAAAACCCTTCGAAGTGTTCGTCGAAGGGTTTCACTTTGAACGAAATCGGGGTGACAGGACACCATTAGAACTTTTGGGGCCGGCGTTAGGGCGTGGGAGCTTGGGGTCCGGCGTTTGCTGGCGGCAACTGCGCAAATGTGCTGAGGCAACCGGACTACATCGGAGGCAACTCACCGCCTGTCATGCGGATCCGCACCGCCGCCATTGGGCCACGGGGCGGGGCATGTCTGAGGACAGAGGTCACTTCACCTTCACGAGCGGCGGCGCAGTCCACTTGCCTTCCAGCGCTTCGGCCTTCGGCCAATAGAGACGCATCATGAGGGAGAACGGGCCTTTGGGCGCTGGCAGCCAGTTGGCTTCCTTGTCGTCGCCGGGGGATTCGTTCTGGATGAGAAACGTCAGCCCGCCATCGGCATCTTTCTTGAACTGCGACAGCATCGTGGAGTTGAGCAGGTATCGGTTGAGCGGATTGGCCACGAGCAGGCTCGCCGGCATCTCATACATCGTCAGCGACCAGAATGAGTTGACTGGTGGCAACTGGCCCGGCCCAAAGCGCAGGGTGTAGCGGTTGGCACCGTCCAGTTTCTGCCCGGCCCCATCCGCGTAGTAGGCCGGGTACATCGCCTCCTCTTTCGTGTTGCCGTAGATACCAAGCGCGGCGGCCAGCATGCGGTAGTTGTAGTTGTTCTTCAGGTAGTCCCGCGTGCCAAAGACGTCGCCGGAGGCAATCTCGCCCCTGATCACCCGCTGCTTCTGGAGGTCCGCCTCCTCCCAGGCATCAGCCATGCCGGCCTCAATCGCCTGCTTCATTTCGGGCGAGAGCTTGCTGGCATCAAAGTTGTGGCCTGCGCCCACACCGATCTTGGCGAATCGGGCCATGAGTTCTTTCTCCGACGCATGGGTCGGGCAGAACTGCATGTAGAAGTTCAGCAGGTTGAAGAACTCGAGCGAAGTTTTCTGCGCGTCTGGAGTGAGCGGCTTTGGGAACATGATCGCCGGTGCGGCCGCAGGTACAGGCTGGCCGAGGAACGCCGAGAGCGGTTTCACGATGTATTGCTTCTGAATCGCCTTGACGTTGTCGAGGTCGGCCGGATTGAACAACTGCGTGCGGAACTGCCCCGAGGCGATGGCGGTCTCGCACCGGATCACCTTGGTGATCCCTTTGGGTGTCCCACCCTGCCAGCTGGGGCCGGCGAACATGAAGTTTCCGCCGTCGTTGCCCGTCGCGCGGCTGCCGAGGTAGTCGACGCTGTGAGTGTAGAGGTCGTACAACTGGAAGCTCCAATACCGCCCCTCAGGGATGGGCGGCACGGTGAACACGATGGGTTCGGCGCGCAGATCCAAGCCGATCCAGGAATAGGGCGTGTCCGAGTTGGGCGTCTGGATGGCCTTGTCGTCGGGCGTGAAAACACGCGGGATGTTGAACAGCGTGTTATAAGGTGCCTTGTATTCCAGGCTCCCCATGTCGGTGAAGTAGGAATACTGCACCCGCATATTGTCCACCATCGGGAAGCCGTAGATGTAGGCTTCCTTCGCGATGGCGCGGGCTTCGGCGGGAGTAACGTCCGCCGCGCGGGCGGACGTAATGGCCACCGCGACAACGAGCGCGGCGATTCCGAGGGTGGTTTTCATGGTCATGATATCTCTCCAGTCACGTCACTTGCAGGGGACGGCATCCGGCAGTTTGTAGCTGCCATTCAGGACGGATTGGCCGGGGCGATAAACGCGCATGAGGAAGTTCCAGCCTTCGCTCACGTCCAGCCGGTTGGGCACATCGCCGCAGGCTTCCTTCGACCCGAAATGAACCGTGAACGTACCATCCGCGTTCATCTTCGTGTTGAACTTGTTGAGGATGCTGTTCTCGCTCTTGAGGTAGCCGTCGGCGCCATACATGGTGATAGACCAGAACGCCGTGTTCTCGGGCACCTGATAGGTGGCGCAGTAACACTTGTCGGCGGGCAGACGGCCGTTGTAGTTGATGTACACCGCGTCGCTGTTCGGGAAAAGTCCCCACGCCCCGGCGCAGGCGAGGTGCCGCATCGTTTCGTCGGCCTTCCCGCGCGGCCCCATGGAGCCGTCCGGGTACTTGGCGAACTTGGCGAACTCTGCGTTGTATTTCGCCGTCAGTTCTTCCAACGATGCCTTGTCCCACTTCGATTCGGGGAGGGCATCTGCGCTCCCGGCCTTGATGACGAACTGATCCTGGAGTTTGTTGACCAGCGCCACGTCCGCCGGGTCGCTCGGCTTCAACAACTGGATGCGCACACCGATGCCGAGATACTTGGTGTCCTTGGGCAGCTCGTGCACGCCGGCGGTATAGATGACTCCGGGGCAATAGTGGTCGTTGTCGACCAACAGAACGGAAAAATAGCGGCCTGCTGGCATTTCCGGCACCGTGATCGTGGCCCCTTTGGACGTGTCCACCACACCCATGGAGTAGAGCGTGTCTTTGTTCATGCGGACGACCGTTTGGTGGTCCAGCGGGGTGACGTTGCGGAAGTGGTAGAGGCGATTGACGCCGCCAGCCATCTTGGCGATGTTGGCGAACGACCGATCCGTTTCCGCCCGGCAGTAGGTCTCTTGCGTGACCTTGACAGCGGTTGCGGAGCCTTGCGGCACCGGGGCAGTTTGCGAAGCTGGAGTCGCGCAGCCGACAAGGGTGATGCCCAGTACGCCAATGGGCGCGGTGGCGAAGAAGGTGCGGAGCGCGGTGAGTGCGGCTTTCAAGTGTGTTCTCCGTTTGCTGATCGATCTCGGGTGCATTCCGTCTCCTGCACCGATCGGGGACACTTTAGCGCCGCTGAGAGACCCGTCCCGGAGTAAGTGATCCGGCGCGAGCCGCCGATCTAGGTGCGTACGCGCGCGGGCCGGTATCGACGCCGAAGTCGTTCGACGGTGCATTGAGCTCAATGAGCTTGACCGCTTGTTTCGCTACTCAGGCGTGTAGTAGTTCAAATCCTGCTAACAGTCTGCCCAAGTTGGCCCGATTTGAGATGGAATGCAATCGGTGTTTGAACCAACACTGCCACGGTCCAACTCCTTGTCCCTAGAACGAGAAAACCCTTCGACGTGCTCGTCGAAGGGTTTCACTTTGAACGAAATCGGGGTAAGCGGATTTGAACCGCTGACCTTTTGACCCCCAGACAAAGGGGTGGTTTTGCAAAAGTTCAAAATCCTCGTTGAAAAGCCTATGTTTTCAGTGTTCTGGAGGCAAGTGGTTTCGCGGCATTTCGTATCATTTCGCCCGGAAACGTATCAGGTGATACGTTCGCAGTATACCGAACGTACTACGAATCGGGGCCGGGCCGGTTGGGGGCGACAGCATGTTGAGTACCGTTCAACCCGACCGTCTCTGCCGCGGCCATGCCTTGGCGAGCGTGACCGCCCTTTGCGGCAGTGAAGTTCTGAACAGTCAGACGGTGCTGCCAAACAGCGCGGCGTCCAAAGGTCACTTCACGCAGAACGCTAGGTCGTAGCGAAGGCTCGACTGACGGGTGCCAGCTTGGGTGGTGCCCGCGGGTCAGGGGTGGATTTCGCTTCTCACTCGGTGGATGGCTTCCGGCGAGAGTTCTTGCGGCGAGCGCGGCCAAGAGTGGGGCTCTCGGGGCGATGAAGCCATCCCGCATCAGGCACCTCAACGACCGTCAGGTAGGCGTGGCTGCCGAGTGCTGCGCGACCGTCGAGGTCTAGCGTTGAGTGCTGAACGCCAATCACGCGGTAGATCCTGCCTTTTACCTCAATCTCCTCGCCCAAGGTTGGGACGCGCGACAGCAAGACGTTGAGCAGCGGCATTCCATCGTGCGAGCCGATGCTCACATCGACGAGCTCGCGAAGCCGTCGCTCGGAACGACTTCGGAGCGGGTGGGTCTGAACGAGCGACACGGCTTTCTCTCGTGGGGACCTCATTTCCGCACGCGCATCCAGCCGCCCCCTGATTCTTGACTTTGGGTGTGGGTTGGCCATGACAACACTGTAGCCGTTTACCGTCGGAACCTGGCGTTGCAGCTGCTTACCGAGACGGCGAACAGCGGCCCGGCGCTCATGCATGGTCCTCCGTTAACGGGGAGCCCCTTGGTACCATTCTCGCAGAGTTTCCAGATGTGGGGAATGGCAGACAGGTCGCGGACGCTGACTCGCGTCACGGCGTTCTCCGCCTATCGACCTTGGCTAGATCGCGCGAGGGTCGCCTCGACCGCTCAGTACACTTTGCGGGCAAAAGCAGCTCAATCGTGAACGGATTGAATCAAACGCTTACCGCGGAGTCATTGGGGTCTCAACTCCCAGCCTCGTGCATGCGCCGTCGAACCCAGCGTGCTCCGGTTC
>JBILUL010000183.1:0-9346 GCA_044371005.1 Phycisphaerales bacterium
CCCGCCAGTGCGCTTCCCGCGGGAATCGGGGCGGCCCTCTTCAATGCAACGCTTCTGGTCATGCACCTGCGGCTCATTCGGCGTCGTGCCCGGTCGCTGTATGCGATCCGGGCCGCACTGGTCGCCGCGGCGGACGGTGAGACCGACCCCCAGACGCTCATGGTGAGCGAGAGCTTCGGGCGAGAAGCCATCGCCTGGAACCTGCTGCTTGACGAACTGCAGATTCTGCGTCAGCAGCGGGCCATCCGCCTCGCCGACGGGCGGCAGGATTCAACGCACGGACCCGAGGACATGATGCGGGGCGCGTGCGATGCCGTCTGGCATGGAATCGCCGTCGTTGACGGCGAGCTTCGGATCCAGTACATCAACGGAGCCGCGGCGGTCTTCTTCGGCGGAATGAAGGACACCATGATCGGCCAGCAACTCTCCGGGCTGATCACCGATCCCGCGGCCCGCATGGCCGTGGTCAACCTCAGACACGAAGCCGGGGGCGGTGAACGCAGGGCCAAACTGGTCGTGGAAACGCCGCTGGTGGCGGGTCGCGATGATGCCATCTTCCGCCTGAGCATTCGCCGGCTGGTCGGGCGAGATTCAAGCATCGTGGTGATCGAGGATGTCAGTCAGCAACGCACCGCCGATCGGGCCCGCAACGCCTTTGTCGCTCAGGCGACCCACGAACTGCGGACTCCGCTCACGAACATCCGACTGTGCGTCGAGGCACTGGTCGACAGCCCTGAGATGGAGAGCGCTCGCCGGGGCGAACACCTCAATGTCATCAGCGGCGAAGCCACGCGGCTTGAACAGCTCGTCGGCGACATGCTCTGCGTCTCGGAGATCGAAGCCGGCACGATGCAGCTTGCCCGCGACGACATGCGCATCGACGAAGTGCTCCGTCAGGCAGAGTCGGACTTCCGTCAGCAGGCGCTGGTCAAGGGGCTGAACCTCTCGTTCACGCTGGGACCCAAGCTCCCGGTACTCCAGGCGGACCGCGAGAAGATCATTCTGGCCGTTGGCAACCTGATCGGCAACGCACTCAAGTACACGCCCAAGGGCGGAAACGTCAGCGTGACGGCGGACGTCAAGGCAGACCTGCTCGTCGTCGAGGTGACCGATACCGGTCTGGGCATCGCTCCCGCCGAGCAGGAGCTCATCTTCGATCGGTTCTACCGTGCCAAGGACGAGCGGATTGCCTCGATCACCGGGACGGGCCTGGGGCTCGCGCTGGCACGCCAGGTTGTCCGTCTTCATGGAGGCGACATCACGGTCAGCAGCGTCATTGACCGCGGTTCAACGTTCACCATCAGTCTGCCCGTTGCGGCCTCGGTCGCACTCGCCGCGTAGCAGGAGGTTTGTTCGTGGTCGTGAAGGAGCAACGCCAGGGAGCAGTCACGGTGCTCAGCCCAGATGGGCCGATCGCCGGTGATGACGTGGCCGTCTTCAAGACCGCGGTCACCGAGGCTGCCCATCGCACCATGGGACGCCTGGTGGTGGATCTTGGGGGCGCGCCATTCGTCGACAGCGAGGCACTCGAAGCCATGCTGGATGTCAGCGAATCTCTCGCCGTCAGTGGCCAGACGCTGCGTCTGTGTGGCGTCTGCGACACGGTCCGGACCATCCTTCAGATCACCGGGCTGATTGAGCACTTTGATGAGTTCACCGATGCGAACTCCGCCGTGAGGAGCTTCCTGTGAGTGGCCCCGGCAAAGAACGCGAGCGGCTTGGCGACGTGCTGCTGCGCGAAGGACTCATCACCTCCGCCCAGCTCGCGGCGGCGGTGCAGACTCAGCACACGACCCAGCGCATGCTCGGTGAACTGCTCGTGGAACAGCAGATCATCCAGCCGGGCATGCTTGTCCGGGTCCTGGCCAGAATGCTCGGCCTCCCCGGCGTGCTGCTCCGCCACGGCCTGATCGATCCCAAGGTCTTCAAACTCATCGGAGCCGAAGAAGCACAGCGGAACAAGGTGCTGCCACTTTTCAAGGTGCGCGACACGCTCACCGTGGCCATGGCCGAGCCCCAGTCGCTTCCGACGATCGATCGGCTCCGGACGCTCACCGGCCTGAAGATCCGACCGGTCCTCGCGCTCGAAGCCAACATCGTCGAGTACATCAAGAAGTACATGGGCGGCGCGGTGAGCGTCGATGCCTTCCTCACCAGCCTGTCGGAACAGAATGTCGAGGTCGTTGAACGCGAGTGCGTCGATGAGGGACCCCAGACTGATCTGGACAAGCTCGTCGTTGGCAGCCCGATCATCAATCTCGTCAACGTGGCGATGCTGACCGCCGTCCGCGACGGGGCCAGCGACATTCACATCGAACCTGAGAAACGCGGCACACGCATCCGCTACCGGATCGATGGCTCCCTGCGAGACCTGATGAAGCCGCCCGCGGGGATGCACGCGGCGATCGTCTCTCGCATCAAGGTCATCGGCAAGATGGACATCGCCGAGAAACGCATGCCTCAGGAAGGTCGCGTGCGGATCGTGGCCGAAGGGCGCGAGATCGACCTGCGCGTCTCATCGATGCCCACGTTGCTGGGTGAGAAGATCGTCGTGCGAATCCTCGACAAAGCCAACCTGCGCATCAAGCTCTCCGACCTTGGCTTTCGCGATCAGACCCGCCAGATCTTTCAGTGCGTCCTCGAATCGCCACACGGCTTCGTTCTGGTCACCGGCCCTACCGGCTCGGGAAAGACCACCACGCTCTATTCCGCGCTCGATCTGCTCCGCGGCCCCGAGGTGAACATCGTCACAGTCGAAGATCCGGTCGAGTATCAACTCGACCTGATCAATCAGATCCAGGTGCAGGAAGCCGTCGGCTTCGGGTTCGTCCGCGCGCTGCGCAGCATCCTGCGACAGGACCCGGACATCATCATGGTCGGCGAGATTCGCGACCACGAAACCGCACGGGTCGCGATGCAGGCCGCCCTCACCGGTCACATGGTGCTGGCCACGCTGCATACCAACGATGCGCCCAGCGCCGTGGCGCGTCTGGTTGATATGGGCATCGAGCCCTATCTGCTCAGCAGTGCACTCTCGGGCGTCGTGGCCCAGCGCCTCGCGCGGACCAACTGCCCAGCGTGCACCGCCAAGTACTTCCCGAGCGAACAGGTGCTCGCCGATGCAGGCATCAGCGACCGCACAGGCGTTCCATTCCGCAAGGGCGCCGGATGTCGGCAGTGCCACGAGAGCGGCTTCAAGGGTCGGCTGGGCGTCTACGAGATCATGGAAGTCACGGCGGATATTCGCCGCTTGATTCACCATGGGGCCGCCACGCATGAGCTGCGCGAACGGCTTCGCCGCGATCAAGTACTTTCACTTCGTGAAGAGGGAGTGCTTCTGGCCATCGAAGGCCGTACCTGTCTTGAAGAAGTGCTGCGGGTCACGCACAACGATGAGAGTGACGAGACCGCCGCACCCCCATCCCGCGGCGTGCCTCCGCCAGACCTGACCAGCCCTCCTGAACGAAGGGAGGCCGCATGATTGTCGCCTACAAGGGCTTTGACCTCGCCGGAAAGGCGGTCAGCGGAAGCGTCGAGTCGGCCTCGGTTGCTGATGCAGGTGAGGTCCTGCGCCGCCAGGGCGTGTTTGTCACCACCGCTTCCCAGGCCGAAGACCGCCAGCTGCCTCCATCGACGGCCACCAACCATCAGTCCGCCGCGAGCGCCTCGGCCAGATGCGGCGAACTCTCCCAGCTGTTCAGGCAGCTCTCGATCCTCATCAGCACAAAGACGCCGTTGGCCGAGGCCCTGGAGGTACTTGAACGGCAGACGGTCGCTGGCCCATTCCGGCAGGTCATCGCGGACCTTCGACATCGAGTGGAGCAAGGCGAGGCACTCTCGCAGGCCATGCGCGCTCATCCGCAATCCTTCGACGCAGCGAGTTGCAGCATGGTCGCAGCTGGCGAGGCCGGCGGAACGCTGGACCAGATGCTCCGGGCATTGACCATCCTCTTGCGCCAGCAGTATGTCGCACGGCGAGCCGTCGGCGGGGCTCTGATCTATCCCTGCCTGCTGATGGCACTGGGAGCAGGCGTGCTGCTCATCATGATCATCTTCGTCCTTCCCCAGTTCCAGGTGATGTTCGACACGCTCGATACGCCCGTGCCCTGGTCGACTGCGATGCTCCTTGGATTGGGCGACCTGCTGCGCTCCTGGTGGTATCTGTGGATTCCCGTCGGAGCTGTGCTCGGTACTGCGGTCCGGTGGTGGGTGCGCAGCGCGCAGGGGCGCGCGTGGATCACGCAGGCACTGCTGGCGACGCCGCGTATCGGCGCGATCGCCTGTTCACTTGCGATTGCCAGGATTGTCCGTCTGCTTGGCGCGCTGCTTGCAGCGAAAGTCAATCTCCTTGATTCGCTGAAGCTTGCTCGCGAATCAACGGCATGGGCTCCGTTCACGTCGCTGCTGGAGGAGGCCGAGGAGGCGGTGATCCGCGGGCAGTCGCTCTCGGGCGTGTTCATGGCGTCACGCATCATTCCTCCCGAGATCGGTGCGGCCATCGCTTCCGGTGAGCGGTCAGGCCAGCTCGCCCAGGTACTCAGCCAGATTGCCGAGTACCTCGACGAGGACAACCAGCAGGTGATGAAGACGCTCTCGGGGATCATCGAGCCGTTGATTCTGACGATTCTGGGCGTCGTCGTCGGGTGTGTGGCCATCAGCATGTTCCTGCCGCTGTTTGACCTTGCGGGCGTAAGCGGAGGTGCACGATGAGGTGGCATTCAAAGTCCGCCATCGGTGTTGAGTTCACGGCCGACCGCATTCGCGCCGTGCGATGTGGGTTCCGCAGCGGGGTGCCCACGGTGGACGGCACGTTGAGCATTCCCCGCCGCGGGGGCCCGCTGGAACAGGAAGTGGCAAGGCTCGCCGGGGTGATGGATCGTCGCGGGCTGGGTGCAGCCGATGTGTGGCTTGCACTGCCCGATGAGGATCTGGTCGGTTCGAGCCTCGAGTTGCCGCCCCGCGCGTCGGGGGCTCCGCTGGAGCAGATCGCAGCGATCGAACTGGGACGCATCTTCAAACTCGATCCCGCCACAGTCGAAGTGGCTCTCTGGGAACTTCCGGCACTTGGACGCGGCACCGGGTCTGCTTCTCAGTATCTCGCCGTTGCCTGTCGGCATGCCGTCACCGATCCGCTGGTGGCTGCATGCAACGCGCATGGCATGGTGGTGCGGGCGGTTGAACCCAGAATGGCCTCGCTGGCACGCGTGCGCCGGTGCTGTGCGCCCGTTCGAGAAGAAGCTCCGCTGGAAGCGCAGGGCGTGCTGGATCTCGGGTTTGCTCGCACCCAGTTGGTGGTGCTGCATCATGGTCAGCTCGTGGATTGTCGACCCTGCAGCGGGACTGGCGTCAAGGGACTTGCAGAAGCCATCGCAACGCTGATGGGGTCGGATCTGAATGCCGCGATCTTTGTGCTCCAATCGCTGGCGCACGACGCGAGTCGCGCCGCGGCGTCTGGCGCGAATGGCGCAACCGACGAGTGCCCCTGGTGGATGCCCTCCGCGGCACTTCACAGGAGTGTCGCGGCACTGGTTGCCAAGTTCGTGGAACAGTGTGCTGTCGATGTCGCCACGTTGCTCGACTACGTGCGTCATCGCTTTGGCGGCATGCAGTGCCGTTCGTTGAATCTGGCCGGTGAGTACAGCCAGCTTCCCGGACTGGCCTATGCCATCGAAGCACACACCGGACTGCCCCCTTCGGGTCTGGGCCTTGCCGCAGTGGTCGGAGAGGCTGATGGGGAACTTGCCGTTGCGTTCGGTGCGGCACTGGCAGGAATGGAGGTGGCCGCATGATGTCGAGCAATCTCCTTTCGCCGACGGCCCGGCTTCAATTGCGTGTACATGATCGGCTGCGTTCGTGGTCGGTGCTGCTCGGCGGCTATCTGCTGCTGTTGACCATCGGTTCGATTGCTGCGTGGAGTTCCAGCCGAGGCGAGGTCGTCCTGCCCGTGGAAGTCGTGGTCGCGGCAGAGACGCAAGCCGCGGCAGTTGAGGGCAAGGTCGACGAGGTGTACACGCAGGTCCGTCAGCAGCGTGCGAAGTTGGAGGCGGAACTTGCGGTGGGGCACCATCCGGATTGGAGCGTGCTGCTCGGGGTGATTGCCCGGCTCAAGGGGCCATCGGTCGATCTGACTGGAGTCGAACTGCGCCCGCAGGGTGAGCCTTCACAGGCGAACAAGGCCGTCCGGCCGACCCGATATGTAGTTCAGATCATGGGTACCGCCGCGAGCCACGCGGAGCTTGCCGCGTTGGTGCTGCGCTTCGAGCGGCTTGGCATCTTCGAGCATGTTGAGCTGGCGCAGAACCGAATGACGCAGGAAGGCACCGAGGCAGTGGAGTTTGTTGTGCACGCGGAACTGGATGATTCGCCCGCCGCGGAACCAAAGGGCGCCAAGGATCAGGTGAACCGATGAGCAAGCACTCCACACCTGCGCTGGGATTTCTGGCATTGGATGGCGCGGCTCTGGGCATCGCGGTGCTGGCTTCAGCCCTCGCGGCGGCGATCGTCTTCTTCCCTTCATGGCGCTTGAAGGCCGATCAGTCATCGCTGCTTGATCGTCGTACGCAGGCCGAGAGGCGTCTGGTCCTTGCAAACAGCGAACTTGAAACGGCGCAGCGTACCCTCGCGGATATTGCTCAGAAGGTCGAATCCAGTGGCTTTCGGACACTTCCGGTTACCGCACTCAACGAGCGTCTGGCCGAACTGGTTGATCTTTCAGGAAAGTCGGGGATGAAGCTCGATGCGCTCTCGCCCGGGGAGAAGATCCGAACCAGGCGGACGGTCTCCGTGCAGATCAGCATGAGCGGGACCTGTCCGGTGGA
The DNA here is from genome assembly GCA_044371005.1 of Phycisphaerales bacterium. Lineage (GTDB taxonomy): Bacteria > Planctomycetota > Phycisphaerae > Phycisphaerales > UBA1924 > UBA2402. The sequence goes on from JBILUL010000183.1 coordinate 6,819, forward strand.
TGCCTTCCAGGGCTTCCTGCATCAACTGCGAGCACAATGTCCGGACATCGCTGTCACCGCACTGCTGCTGGGTCGTCAGAAAGGCGAGGCCGGGCGAGCGGTGCCGGACACCGGTGCATCGGGTGCAAAGTTCACGCTCGAACTGGTCTGGCACGCCGCACCCGAAGCTCCGATATCCGCAAATCGCAATACGATGCCTTGACAAGCCGACTCCTGAATCGGAGTCTTTGGCATGGCAACGCGGCGGAAACACACAGCGTACTTCGTCCTGCTCGCGGCAGCCGCCGGTGCACTGACCATCGACCGGCTGGTACTGGGAGGCGGCACACCCGCCTCGGCGCATGCCGCGGCGTCGCCGGGAGTGTCAGGTGCCGGCGACCAGCCATCCCAGGGCCTCGCCGCGGCAGGCAAGACCGCGAAACTCCAACTTGAGGAACTGCGGCCTGGACAGCTCGCGGGCAAACTGTCCGAACTTGCCGCCAATGACTCCATTGCGGGTCTGCTGAAGCCCAGGCCCGTTGTGGAAGTGGCTGTGCCCGAGACGCCAGAGCCCGCACCCATCACCGAAAGCGTCGTGAGCCCGATCATCCCCGACTTGAATGTCACCTCGATCATGATCAGCGAGAGAGGCCGGCGCGCCATCGTGAACCGCACGGTCATGGTGGTGGGGGATTCCATGGATGGGGCCACGCTCGTTGAGATCAACACGGATGGGTTGGTGTTCGAAGTGGGCGGAACGCGGGTTGAAGCCGCACTGCGCCGGGAGTGACCTCCGGGTTCCGGCGTCCGATAGGCTTGACCGGTGCCGAGTTGTGCCGCGTGGTCAAGTTGGGCAGTGTGTGGGTCGATATGCCAGAGGTTGACCGATCCCCGCAACGGCTACTTGGAGTCACTCATGCACACATTCGGCCACATGCGTCGTTCTGGTTTCACGCTCATCGAACTGGTGATCGTGGTTGTTGTCATTGGCATCCTCGCGGCTATCGCGGTGCCCCGCATGAGCCGCGGCGCTTCTGCCGCATCAGAGGCCTCGCTGACCGCCAGCTTGACCTCGATGCGCAACGGCATGGACCTGTTCTACACCGAGCACGGTGATACCTATCCGCCTCTGGCGAAGGTCAGCGAAGCCCTCACACAGTTTTCTGATTCGACCTTCGCCACCTACGACACCAGGCAGAACAGCGCGACAGGCGTCATCTTCGGCCCCTATGTGCGCAAGATCCCCACGCTGCCCGTCGGTGCCAGCAAGGGCAAGACGGCATTCGTGGCGACGATCGGCGGCGACGGCGGCTGGGTGTACGACGCCACCACCGGCTTGATCAAGGCCAACTGCGCCGATTCGGAAGTCGACGGCCGCGGCGTCAAGTTCAACACCTATTGAGCCCCGCGCCACCAACTGACCACTGAACTCAGCAGGCCACCGCTTCAAGGCGGTGGCCTGTTTCAATTGGGAGCGGTGTTGCGACGTCTTCCCGTATGATCCGCTCATGGGAAGCATGTCATCCGCGGCAGAATCGCAGCCACACACTCTGTTCGCCGTTCGATGCCAGCAGTTGGGTGCCGTTCTCATCCTGGCAATCCTCGCCGCGTTCGGGCCGGGTGGTTGCATCTTCGGTGTTTCTCACAGCACCTACAACGATGCTCAGATTGATCAGCCATGGGCTTCACCGGGAAGGCAGGTGCACGCGAGGATCAAAGTGCGTGTTGACTTTGTACGCGTCGACGAAGACCTGGTTTGGAGAAGTCGCGGCCGCGAGTGGTACGCCGATGCGCTTGCCAGTCAATGTGAACAATGGCTGATCAAGGTTGGGGGTTACCAAGTCCCGCGTGAGTACGACAGTGCGGGCCGCGAGGTGACTCCCGGGTCCACCGATGTCGGCCGGTTCTACCGGCCGAGCAAGGACACCGCAAAACTGGTCTACCCGTATGGCTTGACCATTGTCTGCGTCGAGCCGCTCGTTGCGATCGTCTGCGATGATCCCGTGGAGGTGCTCTCTTCCAAACCACTCACGGGGTACATGGCTCAGGATCAGGAGTGGTTCGTGAGCACGCTCGAACACGAACTCGGCGACTCCACGTTCTACGGAACCAAGGGCAAGTGTTCCTCCAACCTCCGCTGGATTTCGCCCGACCTCAACCGCGGTCCGGAACCTCTCTCTTTCTCGCACGATGGCGTTGCCATCATCGAAACCTCTTGGGGCCATCTCGAGGTTCGCTCAGATGGGCAGCAGTGGACGACGCTTGCGGTCGGCACCCCGAAGCGCAAGTGATCTCGGCGTTGCTACCCCAGGTTCGCCCCCAGATGCTCAGCTGAGATCGATCCCGTTGCCAGCGACAGAGTGCCTGCGGGTCCTCAATAGACGAGCCAAACACAATCCGTATCGGGTGGGTTCTTCAACTAAAGAGCCAATTTGCAATGGCCGTCGGATTGACAAGATGACTTGCGGGTCATTTAGTCACCCCAGCCGCGGCGGATGAGCGTGCACCGGGCGAGCAAACCTTCGATCGCCCGATCCATTGCACTGCGG
>JBILUL010000184.1:0-9295 GCA_044371005.1 Phycisphaerales bacterium
TTCCTGTCACAGCCTCTGAGCATCCTCCCAATCTTCTCAGATTCGGGAATTGGCGACTTGGGTCTCTCCCATTCCCCGGAAGTCAGTCTGCCGAGGGTGTAACAGGGCTGGGCGGTGCGGACACCGAATGCACTGCGAATCGCTCCATGGCGGGCCGAAGCGCCTGCGCGAGACGTGGCACCGCACTTGCACTGTGCATGATGCACACAGTGCGCTATGCCCGCGATCAAGATCAAACATCTCGTTGCCATTGCCGCGATCATCGGTTCGCTGAGCTATCTGTGCGTGGCTGGCTACCGGGCGGGCATCGTGTACTACCTGTCGATCGATCAGCCAGCCGCAGGATCCGGTGGCCCGGGTGCGTGTCTACGGCCAGGTGATCGATGCACAGCCGTTGCCCGTTGACGCGGTGGGTGGCCATGCCGTCTCGGGAAAGCGAATCGTGCTGCGTGGAGCCAGTGGCTCGCTCACCGTTGATTACACGGGGAGTGTCCCCGATGGCTTTGCGATCGGTCGAGAGGTTGTTGTTGAAGGAGTCGTCGATCAGCCCGCGCATCTCAATGCTGATGTGCTGATGACCAAGTGTGCGACCAAGTACGAGGCGACCGATGTCGCGGGCAAGGGGGGCACTTGAACGACTTCGGCTTCATGGCGCTCGTCCTCGCGACAGCCTCCGCGCTGGGAGCGTTGCTGGCTGCGGCGCGGGTTGCGAGAGCTGGTGGCTCGCCGCGGCTCGCGCTGACGCTTCTTTGGATCAGCTCCGCGGCGCTTCTTGGTGCGGCTGCGGTGCTGTTCGTTCAGCTTTCAGCCAGCGACCTTACCAACGCCTACGTGGTGCAGCATACCGCGTCATCGATGCCCTTGGCCTTTCGACTGGCCTCCTTCTGGGCTGGTCAGGAAGGGAGCTATCTGCTCTGGTCGGCATTCGTGGCGCTGACTGCTGTGGCTGTCTGTGTTCACGGGCGATCTGCGGACGTTGCGATTCGAACACGAACCATCGCCGCGGCTGCGTTTGTGGTGCTCTCGATGTGCACCATTCTCATTCTGGGTGCCAATCCATTCAAGCTCACGGATGCATTGACCCAGCCAGCGGCCACAACTCAGCAACTGCGTCACTGGGCGATGCTGATTCATCCGCCGCTCATCTTCGCGGGGTATGCACTCTGCGCGGCTCCGTTCATCATCGCAGCGGGCGGCCTGCTTGCTCGCCGCCATGTCAGTGAGTGGATGTCGCAGGCAAGAGTCTGGGCGATGGCCGCGTGGATCGTGCTGGGGGCTGGCATCACCATCGGCGCGTGGTGGGCCTACACGCAACTTGGCTGGGGTGGCTACTGGGCATGGGATCCGGTTGAGAATGCCTCCTTGATCCCGTGGCTCACGCTGATGGCACTGGTGCACGCGCTGGCGGTGAACCGTCGCCGCGGTACCCTGGCATTCTGGTCCACTGTGCTCTCGCTTGGCACCTTCATCCTGTGCGGTTTCGGCACCTTCGTGACCCGAGGCGGCATGGTGCAGTCGATCCACTCGTTCGGTCAGTCAACCATTGGCTGGTATCTCGCGGTATGGATCGTGGCCCTGGTCGTTGTCGCAGCGGGTCTCATGCTCCGTTCGCGTCGGGCATTGAGGGCTCCATCAGATGGATGCAGCGCAGAAGCGGTATCCGTGGCGGGGCTGGGCATTTTCCTGCTGCTGCTGTCTGCCGCGGCGGTGCTGACCGGAACGGTGACTCCGATGGTGGTCTCACTGTTCAGCAGTACCCCGGTCTGGGTCGGCAAGGGCTTCTATGAAACGGTCGTCGGTCCGCTCGCGATGGCCGGAGCGTTCCTGATGGCGGTGGCGCCCATGATGGCGTCAACGGCGCAGCGGGCGGGAGCATCCTGGCAGCAGCCACTGCCGGCCATCGGGGCTGGATTGCTGGTCACCATCGTGTGCCGCGTGATGGGCCTTGAGTCACTCCAGGCACTGATGTGCATCTGGATGAGCTCGGTGGCCATGGGGTTTACTGTTGGCGCGTACATCGCGGCGGTTCGTGGCCGCGTGCAGCTTGGTGGCACACCCCTCGTGCGATCGTTCGTGGTCGCGTTCACGCAGCAGCGGCGAGCACACGGCACCCGTCTCTCACATCTTGGGGTCGCCGTGTTGTTGATGGGCGTCTGCACATCGACAGTCCTGACGCGCTCGTATGACCTTACGTTGAAGGTCGGGGAGCAGGCTCAGGCTGGCGGTTGGACGGTGAGTCTGCGGAGCATTGCGGCGGAGTCAGCGCCAGATGATTCGGATGATGTGGTGATCCGCGGCGAGGTTTCATGCGCCCAGGCGGACGGCACTGCCTGGATCATGTCGCCCGCGAGTCGCCGGCTGCTCGCAACAGACCAGACGATCGCGGAAGTTGCGATTCGTTCGACCTGGTCGGGCGATTGCTTCGTGGCGCTGGGGGAATGGAACGACATGACCGGCAGCGTCGGAATCCACGTGGCATCGTTGCCGGGTGTGATGTGGATCTGGATCGGGGCGGTGCTGACCGGTGCGGGCGGGCTGCTCTGCACGCTCGGTGCATTGCCTCGTGCGGTGACACTGGGTGAACGTTCAACCAACAAGGCTGGCGAATCGGTTCAGGAAACGCTGGCAATGCCTTCAGCAGGGGCGCAATCATGAAGTCGCGAATCATCAGTTCAATGGTCCTCTCCCTTGTGGCTGGCCTCACCTTGGTGGCCGGGGCGTTTCCGCCCGAGCCGAATCAGCCGCATGGCCAGAATCCGCCGGCACCCGAGATGGCGCAGATGCCGCAGGATCTGCAGCATGCGATGGCGGTGGGGCCCAAGGGAACGATTGCCATCCGCGGCATTCAGGGGACGGCGAACGGACCGACCGTGGCGGGTGATGAAGTCGAGATCATTCTCGTTCACCGGGGCCAGCCGGTCAAGCAGATCAAGTCCAAGCTTGATGAGAACGGCATGACGATGGTGGGGGACATTCCGGTTGGTGTTGGTGTTCAGCCTGTCGTGCGCATCAAGCACGCCGGAGTACTCTACCAGGAATCCGGAACCATGATGGATGCGGCGACGCCCCGCGCATCGATGAACATCACGGTGTATGAAGTGACTGATCAGATGCCCGTCTGGAAGGTGCTTGCCCGTCAGGTGATGGCCGCACGCCTCCCCGACGAGATGGACATCGTTGAAGTCGTGACGGTCGAGAACATGAGCGACAAGACATGGCTGGGTGGAACTGCCAACAGTGAAGGTCGCCGCGATACGGTGGTTCTCGGCGTTCCCGAGCAGGCCGAGAAGTTCAATCTCGAAAGCGGGTTCCACGGTTGGTGCTGCACGACGTTCGCGAGCAACAGTCTGCATGTTCAGATGCCGCTCATGCCCGGCAAGTTCACCTACCGATTCTCCTACACCGTGCCGATCACCGAGGGCAAGGCCGATCTGCGCATCTCAAGCGCGGCGGTGGCGGACCAGACCGTCATTGCGATTCCCGATGACGGAACATCCGCACAAGCCTTTCAACTCGAGGCCGCAGGAACCGATACGGTCCAGGGGACACGCATCCGTCGCTTCAAGGCCGCCAATCTCAACGCAGGTTCGGTCGTCGGGTTGATGCTCACCGGGCTTACGGCTCAGGCCGCGGCACCCGGCGCGGCGACGCCGGCGGCTCCCGCGCCCGGCACTGGTCTTTCCGTCACGTGGATCGCGCTGGGGATCGGCGTGCTCGTAGTCATCGGAATCGGAGGCGTGTGGATGCGCAGCACCGGCGCCGCAGCGACCGGAGGAAGTTGAACGGCACGTTCATGAGTTCCCAGACGGTCCCAACTCCGATCCTCGCGACCGCCCCCCAGGAGACGCGGCAGGCTCTCGCTGTCAGCGCCACCGCCCTGAGCAAATCCATCGATGGTCGCCGTGTGCTTCACTCGGTGGACCTGGAACTTGCGCCCGGTACCTGCTGTGCGCTCATGGGATCCAACGGCGCGGGAAAGACCACCCTCCTCAAACTTCTCGCCACCGCCCAGACACCAACCAGTGGTTCGCTGAAGCTCTTCGGCCTCGACGCGGCGACGCATACACAGGCAATCCGTCGCCGAATCGGCTTCATCGGTCATCAGTCGATGCTCTACCGCGATCTGACCTGCCTTGAGAACCTCTGTCTCTTCGGACGACTCTATCGAGTTGAGCGTTCCAGCGACCGGGCCTGGGTGCTGCTCGAGCAGGTCGGAATGGCGGATCGGGCCCACGATCGTGTCGGTTCGCTCAGCCGCGGCATGCTGCAGCGCATCGCCATCGCACGCGCGATGATGCACGATCCTGATCTGCTGCTGGCCGACGAACCATTCATGGGACTCGACGCCCCATCCGCGGCACGGCTCGAACGCTGTCTTCTCGACCTGCGGTCTGCTGGAAAGTCCATCGTCTTCAGCGATCACGCTGTGCAGCACGCGTTGGGGCTCTCCGACCGCATGGTCGTGCTTCTGGCTGGAGCGAAGGTGCTTGACACACCCAGCATCTCGATCAACGCGGCCGATGTGCTGCACGCGATGGAGGAAGTGCGATGAACGCCCTTCGCGACATCGCGGTGCTGGTCGCCAAGGACCTTCGAATTGAGGTCCGCGGCGGACACACGGTCGCACTCCTGTCGGTGCTGGGTGTCCTGTTCGTGACCATCCTTGGCCTGGGCATTTCCGCGCCAAACGGGGTGGTTGTCAATGCCGGTTCACTCCTGTGGGTCGCGTACCTCTTCGGCGGCGCGCTCTGCTTCGAGAAGACCATGGCGGCGGATCAACGCGATGATGCGCTCGCCGGCCTTCTCCTGGCTCCTATCGACCGGGGGGTGCTCTTCTTTGCCAAGTGGATCGCCAACCTGCTGCTGATGATCGTGATCGCATCGGTCGTGACACTGGCGGCGGTGATCTTTCTCGACCTTCACATCGGGGCCTCGCCCGGGCAGTTCATGCGGATTGTTCTGCTTGGACTGGCCGGATTCGCCGCGGTGGGCACGCTCTTTTCCGGCGTGCTCGCTTCGACTCGCATGCACGGGGGCATGCTGGCCGTCGTCATTCTTCCTCTGTGCCTTCCGCTGGTGCTCACCTCGACACGTCTGCTCAGTGATCCCGGAGCGGGCGGGCCCGGCGGCCTGGGTGAGTCCATTCTTGTTGCATTCAACGTGGTATTCGTCGGGGCCGGATTCCTGACCTTTGACCTCCTGCTCGAGGGGTAGGGAGCGCATGATGAACCGACTTCCAAAGCTGTACGGACTCTACTGGATCGCGACGATCTCGCTGCTCATCGTGGCGGTCTCCATGAGCATCTGGTACGCGCCGATCGAGTCGACCATGGGGCCGATCCAGAAGATCTTCTATCTGCATCTTCCGTCGGCGATGAACACGTTCTTCGCAGCATTCGTGGTCTTTGCTGCCGGGCTTGGCTATGTCTGGACCCGCGACGAGCGATGGGACATGCTCGCCGATGCCGCCGCACGCGTGGCGGTGCTCTTCTGCACGATCGTGCTCTGCACGGGCGTCATCTGGGCGCATGAGGCCTGGGGACGATGGTGGACCTGGAGCCCAAGGCTCACGTTCAGTCTGATCATGCTGCTGCTCTACGTCGTTTATCTGGCCATGCGGTCGGCCATCGAGTCGCCGCGACGCCGCGCGGTTGTCTGTGCCGTGTACGGCGTGCTCGCATTCCTCGATGTGCCCCTCGTCTATCTCTCGGTGAAACTTCTTCCTGACATTCACCCCTCGTCCATCGAACTGGAGCCGGCGATGGCGATGACACTCGCGGTCTGGTTCGTCCCCATCTCACTGATCTGCATCGGGTTGATCGGCGGACGATATCTGCTGAGCGCCTCCGTGATGGAGCATGGTGCCGTATCGGCACATCCAGGCGAGCGACCCGATGTCTTCCTGCGAACAGGAGGGGTTCAGCGATGAATGGCATGTTTTGGGTATATGTCGCGTATTCGCTGGGTCTGGGGTTGATGCTCGGGTACGCGGCCTACATTTTCCTGTCGATTCGGCACGCCCGTGGTCGCAAAGACGGGGCCGCCGCCGGGCACTCGGCTGTCTCGGGCGGTGATTCCCGGAGGTTTGCGCACGATGGCGACCTTGAAGTGAAAGGGTGAATCACATGGCAACGACGCATCCGGCCCTTCGCACCGCCCGAGATGTCATGACCACCGATCTGGTCTGCGCCACCACCGAGATGACGCTCCGCGACTTTGCCCGCCTCCTGGATGAATACGAGGTCTCCGGAGCGCCCATCGTCGACTCGACGGGCCAGCTCATCGGGGTCGCATCAAAGTCCGATCTGATCCATCGAGCCATCGATCCTGAACTGGGTGTCGAGCCCCGCTATGTCTTTGACATGCTCTATCCAGATGAGGATGAGGACAACCCACCCGAGGACAAGGGTGAGTCGATGATCGATGAGCCGGTCTACATCACCGAGTTCATGACTGAAGACCCGGTAACCGCTCGCCCTGATGAGTCGCTTCCAGTCGTCGCGGCGAGGATGATCGATGCACACATCCACCGGATCATCATCGTTGATCCGGACAATCGGCCCGTGGGCATCGTGACCTCGATGGACATGCTCAAGGTCTTCCGTGACATGCAGCCATGACGGGTGCCGCGGCCACTTGGGTGCCCGTACTGGCGGCATGGATGCTTCCCGAAAGCCGTACGATCACGGACCATGCCCTCAGACGCCACTCGCATTGACATTGATCGCCTCACCGAAGCGCAGCTGTGGGACCTTCACGCTCGCATCACCGAGCGAATTCGTTTCTTTCAGCATGCCCGGGCCCACCGTGCCATGCTGGAGATCTCGCTTGGAGCACGCGTGATGTTCGAGGGGCATGGCCGCATGCAGCTGGGAACCGTCATCAAGTACAACCGCAAGACGGTGTCGGTCATGAGTGATTCCGGTACTCGATGGACCATCTCACCGTCGCTGCTCACCGTGCTGGAGCCGGCGACCACGAGTGCTTCGGGGCACGAGGTGGTGGTCAAGGTTGATGCGATTGAACAGCGAAGTTCGCAGCCGCGGCTTGGTTGAGGTGCCTTCGTACAGCCCCAGGTGAATGCTGTGGCACTGCCCCCGTTCGCGGCGATGCGCATGCGACAGGCCCGAGCGGATTGGTCGATGAGGTGAAAGCGTGCCGATCAAGGCTCAGTGCTTGCGGCGACTCCACGCTTCGCGAAGCTGGCCGCGGAAGTCAGGATGGGCCAGATTGATGAGGGCTTCCGCTCGCTCACGCAGCGTCAGGCCATGAAGGTTGACCGCACCATACTCAGTCACCAGCCAGTGGATGTGACCTCGCGTGGTGACGACGCCTGCCCCCGGCGAAAGCTCAGGAACGATGCGGCTGATCGTGCCGCCCGCGGCGGTCGACTGAAGCGCAATCACGGCCTTGCCTCCCTTGCTCAGCGCCGCGCCGCGAATGAAATCCATCTGACCGCCGATGCCCGAATAGATGCGGTGCCCCAGAGAGTCCGCACACACCTGCCCGCTCAGATCGACCTGCAGGGCCGAGTTGATCGCAACAACACCATGATTCTTGCGGATCAGGGCGGTGTCGTTCGTGCGGTCGCACGGGTGGAACTCCACCAGCGGATTGTCGTTCACGAAATCAAAGACGCGACGCGACCCGACGACAAAGCTCGTGACGATGCGGCCCGGATGCACACTCTTGCGACGATTCGTGATCGCCCCGGCCTCGAACAGATCCACCACCCGGTCGGAGAACATCTCCGTGTGGATGCCAAGATCCTTCTTGTGCTTCATGCGCGACAACGCGGCGTCGGGAATCGCTCCGATGCCCATCTGCAGGCACGAGCCGTCCTCGACCAGATCGGCGATGATCTCGCCAATGCGAGCCATCGTGGGCGTCTCGGGTTCCACATCATGTACGTGCAACGGACGATCGGTTGCCGTCCAGGCCCGCAGACCCGAGAGGGGCACCACGCTGTGACCGTGCGTCCGGGGCATCTGCGAGTTCACCTCAGCGAGCACCATCGGAGCGTTGTCCACCGCGCTGCGGGCCGTATCGACCGAGACCCCCAGCGTGCAGAATCCGTGGTGATCGGCCGGCGAGAGCTGGACCAGTGCCGCGTCGAGCTTGATCAGCTTGTTCGCGAAGAGTGCCGGGATGTCCGACAGGAAGACCGGCATGTACTCGGCCCGATCCTCGGCGATCGGTGCCCGAAGGCCAGCACCCGTGAAGAGCGAGATCGAAGTGATTCGCCCCTTGTATTCCGGGGCGGCGAAGGGAACCGGGCCGGTCAGGTGCAGGTGATAGAGCTTGACATCGCGAAGATCGGTCCGGCGGCAGAGGGCTTCGATCAGCGTGGTTGGCGTCGCCGATCCGCCCTGGATGAAGACGTTCATGCCGCTTTGAATGTGAGAAACAACCTCATCGGCGGAGCTTCTTGCTGGAGCTGCCGGAAGGTGGCCGGATGCAATCTGGGATGTCATGACTGAATGTGCTCGCGGAAAATGAGCTGCAACGCAGGCCGGAACGCGCTTCGTCCTGTGAAGCGCCGACGACTCTGGTCCGAGCCGCGTGCGGTCGTGGAAAGTCTATGCATTCGGCTGCGAGAATGCCTGGTTTTCAGGTGAAATCCCGCTCAGTTTGACCCGAATTCTCCCGCGGCGTTGTCGCCGCGGCTGCCCTACGCTGGGAACCTATGGAACACAGGGGTCTGGCTCTGCATTGGAAGGTTCTGATCGCCTTGGTGCTCGGCGTTGCGATCGGCAGCGCGATCAATACGTTCTGGACCGCGGAGGTCTGGCAATCGCTGGGCGTTCAGGATTCCAAGGCCTTTCTGGATATGAAGGCACCTGAGGCCTCGGCGGTCGACCCCAACGCAGGCGCGGGCGTTGCCGCGGCGGCGGTCCGGTTTCTTGGCAAGCTCAACAAGTTCGTCGGCGATCTCTTCCTCCAGAGCCTGAAGTTCATCGCCGTCCCCGTGGTGCTGTTCAGCCTCATCATCGCCGTGGCAGGAGTGGGGGATGTCCGCAAGATCGGTCGCATAGGCCTCAAGACCCTGCTCTGCTTCTTCGTCACACTGGTCATCGCGGTCGCCATCGCGGTGGTGCTGGGCAAGGTTGTTCAGCCCGGTTCGTACGTGACTCCCGAGACCCGCGATTCAATCCTCGCCCAGTACTCCGGCGAAGCCGCGACTCGCGTCCAGACCGCCCACCAACTCAAGGATTCGGGCGTCTGGGCCTATCTGGTGGGCATCATTCCCACCAACCCCTTCAACGCCATCGCCAACCAGCAGATGATGCAGGTC
>JBILUL010000042.1:0-33416 GCA_044371005.1 Phycisphaerales bacterium
ATTCAACATCGAACGCGGCTATCTGGATCTGCGTACCGATCACCGCCCCTGTTGCCGCCGTCATCTGCGCGTAGACAACATCCATCAGTGCTGCAGCGATGACCAGCTCCGTGATCACCTCCAGCTGCATGGGACGGGTGATCCTCTGTGTACCCTGCTCAAGTTTCGCCTCATCGCAGCGAGCAGCGAGCGTGATCCTGCAGTTCCTGTCGCCAGGCCCCTTCGAGCAGGGCGGTGCGTTGTCGGTATGGCCGTTGTCTGTGTCGACACGCCGAAGCCATGCGCCATGATGAAACGCGTGCTGCTGGCTCATTGCATCGCTCGTGCTGATCTGGCCGAGTGGGTCCGCCGACATCCGCGACCGACGCCCTGCTGGCCAGGAGGATTCTGAGATCCTCGTGCGGCCCCCGAGCACGCGGCAGGCCGCACGAGGGTCTTCTCGGACCCGATGCTGCCCGGACTTGGGGACCACCGCAAGGAACTCGGGCATGGCCGCAGAACGCCTTGATCAGAATGAAACCGAAGGCTAGTATTCACTAACAAGATGGTGTCTTGCTGGCGAACATGGAATCGAAGGCAGCCCGCGGCGGCTTGCCGTCAGCAACATTCTGACAGCGGAGTGTGACTCATGACAGTCTTGACAGCTCAGCCCTCTCGTAACGTCCCTGCTCTCGTCCTCAGATGGGCCGCTCGCCTCACCAGTCTCGTGAGCATCGGCATGCTTCTGGCCTTCCTTGGTCCTGGCGAGAAGGGAACGCCGACACTGCCCGAAGTGCAGTTGCTGGCATTCTTCCCATTCGGCCTGATGGCGGGGATGGTGCTGGGGTGGTGGAAGGAGCTTCAAGGTGGGCTGATGGCCGTTGGAAGCCTGGCAGTCTTTTATGGACTGATGATGGTTCAGCGTGGGCAGTTTCCCACCGGGCCGTACTTTGCGATCTTCGCATTGCCGGGTGTGTTGTTCCTCGCTGCGGCGTTGGTTCGCGGAGCCCCACGTCCGGCGTGAACACCATCCGGGAAGGCACTTTGAGTCCGCGATGCCTCTTGCCGCGGGTCTTTGACCGGTCACGCGGCGAGGCATCAGCGCGGCATCAACTGCAGTCTGCAGCACACGAGCCGTTCATCTGAACTGTCCGACTTTCATGAACAACGGCCAATGGACGACTCGATGCTGGGTGCCCCAGAGTCTTCTGAGTTCAGGCTCGATCTGGGTCGTCGCGGCTGACCCAAACGCTTCGAGATAGGACTGGCTTGCCGACCAGCTCGCAAGATAGCCCACCATGTCACTCGCGCTGAATGAAGCGCTGGCAACGAAGGCGGGGGCCTCCACGGGTTCGAGCGGAAAGTCGATCGTCGCATATCTGGCGGCCACCAGTCCGATGCGCGAAGACCAGAACTGGCCGACCAGATCATTCTGATAGTGGGTGATGAGTGCATCGATCTCGGGCGAGATCACGCATTCTCGATAGGCCCATGCCGCAAGTACGCCTCCAGGAATGAGCACGCGCCGGGCTTCCTGGTAGAACGCTGGGAGGGTGAACCAGTGGAGGGCTGAGGCGACGGTGATGAGCGAGATGGTGCCGCTGGCGATTGCGGTCTGTTCCGCCGCGGCGACGTGAAACTCGATGCCGGGGGCCGGAACGGCATGGGCGATCTGCCCGCTGCTTGCATCAGTGGCGATCACTCGATGGAATCGGCGGCGGAGTGCATGTGCGGCCTGTCCGTTGCCGGTGCCACAGTCCCATGCGACCGCCCGGTCTGGCGAAATCGATGCGAGATACTCGAACAGTGCATCGGGGTACACCGGTCGATGCGTGGCGTATGTCGATGCCTGCGACGAGAATCGATCCTCAAAGCCCGTGGCGTTGATTGGTGAAGACATGGCAACACTCAAGGCAGGTCTGGGGGCAATGTGCCCGTGGTCAGGACTGGTTCTTCGGAGCGTAGGGCTCGGGGTGCCTGGAGCTTTGTCCCCAGTCGAACCGCCCTGAGCGCGAGGCGGGCAGTGGTCGTGCCTGGCCAGCGATTCCCGTTTCTGAGAATCGCCCGTAGTTCAGGGCGATGCGCAGTGACCTGTTTGGCACGGTCGCTATCATCATGCACTGCCGCACGCGGCAGCGTTCGCCGGGGCCGCCTGAACGCTTGGCCCCGCGGGCGACGGAGCCTCTCATGGAAAGGTTGCAGACATGACCACCGCTTCACCTGAAAAGGTCGGCGTTTATCGTCGCGGACACGCTTTGCTTGACAACCCCCGCCGCACCAAGGGCACGGCCTACACAGAGGAGGAGCGGGCGTCACTGGGGCTTCTGGGTTTGCTCCCGCCGCAGGTGGAGACGCTTGAGCAGCAGGCTGCTCGAGCTTACGAAGCCTTCTGTACACGAGCCAGCGACCTCGACAAGCACATCTATTTGCGGGCGCTCCAGGACACCAACGAAGTGGTCTTCTATCGCCTGCTGGTGGATCATGTGGAAGAGATGATGCCGATCGTCTATACGCCAACGGTCGCCGCGGCGTGTGAGCAGTTCTCACACATCTACCGCCGGCCACGCGGGCTCTTTGTCTCCTATCCCCTGCGGCACCGGATCCGCGAGATTCTCGCCAACCGGTACGGCCGCGAGATTGATGTGATCGTCGTCACCGACGGCGGACGCATTCTTGGCATCGGCGATCAAGGGTGCGGAGGATTGGGCATCCCCATCGGCAAGCTCTCGCTCTACACACTCGTTGGCGGCGTGCCGCCCGACCGGACGCTCCCCATCGTGCTCGATGTGGGCACGAATAACGCCGACCGACTCAAGGACCCCATGTATCTTGGATGGCGCCACGAACGCATCAGTGGCCAGGAGTACTTCGACTTTGTCGACATGTTCATCCAGGCCGTGAAGGCCGAACTCCCGGGTACCTGCGTTCAGTGGGAAGACTTCGCCAACGCCAATGCGTACACCCTGCTGGACAAGTACCGCGATGAAGTGCTGAGCTTCAACGACGACATTCAGGGCACCGCGGCAGTCACTCTGGGTGCCGTGCTCGGAGCCATCAGCGTTACTGGTCGCCCGCTGCGGGATCAGACCGTCGTGATGTTCGGAGCCGGGTCCGCAGGCATTGGCGTTGCCGATTACCTCTGCCGAGCGATGGTGAAGGACGGCCTGAGCGAAAAGGACGCACGGGCACGCTTCTTCATCGTGAACCGAGGCGGTGTCCTGCACACGGGCCGGACCGACCTCTCTGCCGAACAGATGAAGTTCGCCCAGCAACCCTCAGTCATCGCCGGATTCCAAAGGTCTCCCGCAGGCATTGTCGGACTCGAGGAGGTCATCAAGAGCGCTTCGGCAACGGTGCTCATCGGGCTTTCCACCGTCGCCGGTGCCTTCACTGAAGCCATTGTCTCCGAGATGGCCCGCAAGACGCCTCGGCCCATCATCTTCCCGCTGTCGAACCCCACATCGAAGGCCGAAGCCGTACCCGCAGACCTGATGAAGTGGACGCAAGGCCGCGCTCTGATCGCGACGGGTTCGCCCTTTGCGCCCGTCAGTGTCGGCTCGCACCTGGTGCCGATTGCACAGTGCAACAACGTCTTCATCTTCCCGGCGGTCGGACTCGCCATTGCCGCGGCACGCCCGAGGCGGATCACCGATGGCATGCTCCTCGCCGCGGCGAGAGCGCTGGGCGAGAAGTCGCCCGCGCTCAAGGACCGAAACGGATCCCTTCTGCCCCCGCTGCGGGAACTGCGTGCGGTTGCCCGCCACATCGCGGCAGCCGTTGCCACGCAGGCCATGGAGGAAGGGCTCGCTGAACGGCTCACGCAGGAAGAACTGGCCAGACGCATCGTGCAGTGTCAGTGGGTGCCCTCGTATGAGTAAGTGCGGGAGTCACTGATCGGTGCTGGCTTGAGCGATCCGTCCGTGGGCTGGCCCTGATTCAGCCCGCCAGTGGCCGATGCACCGCGGCGTGGAATTGCTGACACCTTTGACCGCTGCTTCCCGCATGGATCTGTGCCGGGGCAGCAGTGGTCCGCACCTCCTCGGCTATTGCCTTGAATGTCGGTGGTGGCTGCGTGATTCTGCGTGGACGATGAGAATCGTGGTGGGCTTTGAGGATCGGAGAAGTTGAATGAGCAGCAATGGCCGAACCGTGTTCCTTGCGATGATGGCTGGCGCCGCACTGACGATGCTCGCCGCGGCTCAGTCGCAGGTGAGCTGGCGCTACTACCGCCCCGGCAACACCGGCATTCAGGGTGACTACAACGAATCGATCTGGATCGACACCGATGGTGATCCGTGGATCAGCGGCTACGACCCGATCGCCGAAGAAGGAGGCGTCGCCAAGTTCATTCAGGCCGATCGCCGATGGATCAACGTGTCGAACATTGACTATCCACTTTTCGGGAGTGCCAACGATGTGGGCACCTCCAGAGTGAGCGACATGATCGATGATGGGCAGGGCAATGTCTGGCTGGGGACGTGGCGAGGGCTTCTGCGGATGAATCTCGCCGCGGGACCAAGTTCGCTGGAAAAGTTCGGCCCGGAGAACTCACCGCTCCCTGGTGGATTGACACGCGATATCACCCGTGCGCCCGACGGCTCCATCTGGGTCTCAGCGGAATCAGCCAACTGGGCCGGCGGTGGACTGACCCGTTACCAGCCGTCGACTGGCACCTGGACGCACTTTGATGGCAGGGGCGGCGGAAGGATCGCAGCGCAACCAAAGTCATCCGGTGGCTATTTCCTCTGGACATCCGGCAGCGGCTCATCGGGCATGGACCGGTGGGATAGTGTCACGCAGATGTGGACTCACATCCCGTATGCCATCGGCAATCCGGTGGCGCTGGTCTCGAAGGACTCGGTCGATGCCGGCGGCAACATGTGGGTACTCCGACTCGCAGATGACCAAGGACAGTGGACACTTGATTGCATGCGTCCAGATGGGTCCTGGATCTCACCAACGCTGCCTCCACTTTCGACTGCACTTTCCGCTCCGTTTGCAGCGATCAAGCCGTTTGGTCAGCTTCAGGCGTATCTCATCGTGATTGCCCCCGATGGGGCGTATCACCTTCAGCGAACCAATGGGACAACGTGGACCGACATGGGCACCGTGCCGCACAACGGGTTCATCGACGATCTTGAGTACGCGGCGGACGGCACGATCTGGGTCTGTGGCACCGGCGAAGGCGGCGCCATCCGGCGTGATCCGGCGACCGGCCAGTGGCAGCGGTACCGCGTCACCAATACCAGTCAGTTCGACCTCTTCAACAACGACCTGACCGTCGATGCGCAGAACGGCGATGTCTATGCCTGTGCGAACGCAGGACCCGATGTCGGTGGCATGGTGAAGTTCGATGGGGTTCGATGGACCTCGTATGTGACGCACCTTGGGTACGGACTCAGCGGTCCCTGGCCATTCGCAGGTGCTCCGCAGAGTGAGGCGATCCTCTCGCGACCATCAAACGGACATCTGGTGGTCAACCCGATCAACGCATTCACTCATGAGCTGGCGGGGGGCGCGTGGACATCGATTCCCGGCGGCCAGGATCAGATCCGTCAGTACACCGAAGATTCGCTCGGACGCCTCTGGGCGACCGGGCATTACGGCGGACTTGGAATGTTTGACGAAGCTGGCTATACCTTTGTCAGTCCGGGCGATTGGTTCGGGCGAGTGCAGCCTGACACCGTTCGCCCGGGCACCATCTGGGCCAATCTTGGCTGGGAGATCCTGCGCACCGATGGTGTGTATCGCACCTCGATCGGGCTTGGTGAGTTTCCAGACGCTGCGGCGATCGGAGCTTCGTTCAGGGGTCTTGCCGTTGACGGTGGCGGGGTCGCCTGGTTTGGTGTCGCGGCACCGATGAGCACAGGAAGCCTGCTGGTTCGAGCGGACGCCAACACCGGCACACGTCAGGTCTGGGCACACGACGAAGGCTGGCCCTTTCCGGGCGAGCATGTGCGACCCCAACTGGTCACGCCCGATGGCCGGGTCTGGATGACTTACGACAGCGAGTATCCCTCCACCGATGCGGGCTTGCTCGCTTGGGACGGAACAACAGTCTTGACGTTCCCCGCACCGCCCAACGGTGCATGGCAGTGGGGCGGACTGCCCCATGCGGGCATCCTCGACATCGAAGTGAAGAACGTTCCGGGCGGCTACGAGCTGTGGATGAGTTGCATAGCCCGCGGCATCGCCGTGCTGCGTGTCACCGAACCACAGTGTCCGGCAGACTTCAATCAGGATGGCGGTGTCGATGGACAGGACATCGAGGCGTTCTTTCTGGTCTGGGTGGATGGAGTGCCTGCCGCGGACGTCAACCAGGATGGGGGCGTCGATGGCCAGGATATCGAATACTTCTTCGTGCGATGGGAGAGCGGCGGGTGCTGAACGAGAGCAATCGGACTGGCCCGGGGAACTCAGCGTCCATCGCTCGCTTGCAGCGTGACTTCTTCGAGCTGTGCCGGTGACTTCTTCAGCCACCTGGGATAGTTCTCCGCTCGACGCTTCTCAACGCTGGGGGCGTTGTTCACGGCCCAGTCCCGCGCGCCTTGTGCATTCTCGTAGAGCACGCAGGAGCGTTCCCATCCGGCCAGGCGCCCTTTCTCGATATCCTCGCTGGTCACCGGACGCAGCGAGAACCGTGCCCGGAACGCGCCCATCCGGGGCGTGACCAGCGCGTAGTAGGTCTTGTTCGCATCAAGTGTTGCCTTCATGAAATCGGCCGATTCGCTGACCACCATGAACGTGTGCTCGCCTGGCGTTGTCTTGAATGCCACCTTGGTACCCGACGAGACGATTCCCACCAGTTCGCTCTGTTCACGCGTGGTGTCGTAAACGACGGATTGCACTCCGCCACCCACCACCGAAGGGCGCATGAAGATCACGACCGCAGAGTCGGCGGTGGGGGTGAAAGCCTGAGCGGAAGCGGACTTGACCATTCCGCTGCTCTTGCAGCCGCTGCAGAGCAGCAGCATCGACACGGACAGGAGGCAGAGCAATAGCGTTCGCATGGACGATCTCCTGCACGTACGAGGTTCGTGGAGCAGCCAGAGTTGGGCCAATTGCGTGGACTGAAGCGCTCGCGAACAGCAGACTCATTGACGCAGCGAGGCCAGATCGATCACGAAGCGGTACTTGACATCGCTCTTGAGCATGCGCTCGTACGCTTCGTTGATCTTCTGCATGGGGATCACCTCAACGTCCGAGACGATGTTGTGCTTGCCGCAGAAGTCGAGCATCTCCTGGGTCTCGGGAATGCCGCCGATGAGTGAGCCGGCGAGGCGCCGGCGCTTGAAGATCATGGGCATCACTTCGAGCGGGGCGTGGGGACTTTCGGGAGCGCCCACCAGGCAGAGCGTGCCATCCTGTTTGAGGAGATTCATGAAGGGGTTCAGGTCGTGGCTCACGGCCACGGTGCTGATGATGAAGTCAAAGCTGCACGCGTGCTTGGCCATCTCCTCCGCGTTTCGCGAAATGACCACTTCATGAGCTCCCACCCGCTTGGCATCCTCCACCTTGCCGGCAGAGGTCGTGAACAGCACGACATGGGCACCCATCGCGCGGGCGAACTTCACGCCCATGTGGCCGAGGCCACCCAGGCCAACGATGCCCACTTTGTGACCGGGGCCGACCTTCCAGGTGCGAAGGGGTGAGTATGTCGTGATGCCGGCGCAGAGCAACGGGGCCGCCGCGGCGGGGCTCAGGTTTCCCGGCACCTTCAGCACGAACCGTTCATCCACGGTCACCGCCGTTGAGTACCCGCCGTAGGTCATCGGTGCGGTGCCATGCTTGTCCGGCGCGTTGTACGTGAAGGTCATGCCCCCTTCGCAGTAGTTCTCAAGACCCTGCTTGCAGCACGCACACTCGCGGCAGGAATCCACCAGACACCCGACGCCAACGATGTCGCCCGCCTTGAACTTGCTGACCTTCGCGCCAACCTGCGTCACCCGCCCGATGATCTCATGCCCGGGAACGCACGGGTACGCGGTCATCTTCCATTCGTTGCGGGCAAAGTGAAGGTCGGAGTGGCAGACACCGCAGTAGAGGATGTCCATCTGCACATCGCTGGGCAGCGTGTCACGCCTCGCGAGGGAGAAAGGAGCCAGAGGCGTGGTGGCGGAGAACGCGGCGTATGCAAGAGTCTTGGTCATGGCGATCATTCACTTTCTCAGTTCGAGCGTGCACGCAGCACAAGCTCCAAATGCACTGTAGGCACAAGTGAACTGCCAACTGAAACCCACGCCTGTGGCCTGTTTCCCCTATTCGCATCGCGATTCGAGGCGAGAGGGTGGGCTGCCGACTCCGCCGACTCTTGCTGGGCGTCAGCGACTCCAGCGGTAGATGTGCCGTTCAAACCACTCACTCGCGCCGGCAAGCCTCACCATCTTGCGGCGTGAGTAGGTGCGAGCATTCACATCGTGTTCGAAACGGAACGTAGCCGGCCGGTTGTCATCCATGCCGTCACACTCGGTTACGAAACGGAGCTGACCATCAGGCGAGCGAGTGGCCACGATGACGAGTTCGCTGTCAAGCTTTGTTCCATCGGCAGAGAGCGAGACGAGCTCTCGAGCATCCGCATGCGGCTCCTTGCTGTAGCCGATCCCAACTTCCCACGTGGCCGGCTTTGATTCGACTCTCCGGACTGTCACGTTGCTGTCGATGGTCGTGTGCTGACCGCTCGTGTAGTCGAGGTAGGTCAGCGTGCCGACCCAGGGGGCGCCGCACAGACGGTCGATGTCGGCGGGTTCCAGCCTGGCGACGTTCTCATCGACGGGCGGACGTGAGGAGCATGAAGCCATTCCAAGGCCAAGGAACGCAAGGATCAGTGCAAGGCAGATCGAACGCATCGGGTACCTCATCGACTTGGGGCAAGGGGGATGTTCAACGTTCGGCGGGTCGCAGCGTGCGGATGCAAGGCGTGAACATCAACGCGCCGATTTCCCCTTGCTGATGCGGCGATCGCCTGCTGGAGTGCGGGCGGCCTTCGCGGCGGCGGGGACTCTGGTTGAAGGCTTCTTGTTCAAGTCCCGCAGCGCGTCCTTGCCGATCCAGCGCCTGGTGCGGTCGTCTGAGGTGCTCAGGCGCGTGGAGAGTTCGATGGCTGCCGATCGGAGCGTTGCGTTGCGTTTGCCGATGCCTCGCAGTGCCCAGCTGACGGCTTTCTTGACGAAGTTGCGGTCGTCGTCTGCCGCGGCTTCGATGAGGGGGAACACATCAAGGAACACGGCATCCTCCGCCTCCTTGTCGTGCAGGGCCACGCTTGCAAGCAGCGCGAACGCCGCTCGCTTCACGAAGAGTGCGTCCTTGCGGGCCCAGGCCCCGATTCGATTGAATGCATGCTCGGTGCGATCGAACAGGTGAAAGCACGCCGTATCGCAGATGGCCCAGTTGTCGAAGTCGCTGGCCCACCGGTTCATCTGGGTGAGGGTGACGCGTGCAGGATCGTCGATGAACGCGGCGAGCAGCCTGGCTTCATACCACCCAGTCTCCCAGAGTGCGTGGGCCAGTTCATGACGCATGTTGGTGCCTTTGGGGCCGTGCGTCTTCTTGAGCTCTGATGCCAGTTCATGGATGGTGCTCACCGGCACGCCGAACGATTGCTCGGTCTGGATTCCGTACTTGGGTCCGATGGTGTCACGGACGGCCTGCGAACCTCGAGCTTCAAGCCATTTGAGTGATTCCTTCACCACGCTGGCGAGCGGATCTGCCGCGGGCTGGTTGGCGGGTGCGGCGATTTTCGAGTTGCTTGGTTTGGTGCGCTTGGCCAAAGTGCTGGTCCTCAACACGTGGTGGCGGGTTCAGGGGCAGGGGTGAGCTTTGCCTGGTCGGTGCGAATGGGGGAGGTGAGGCAAGAGCCGGGCTTTGCCGTTGGGTTCAATAGAGTGCGGCCGAGCACGTCCCATGTCCTGAGCCGTCGAGGATTCGTAAGGGGTGTGAGCTGGGGCGGGCGTTGGAGTTGTCTCATCGACATGACTGTGGAGATCTGCGGCAGATTTCCTTCAATGCGAGATTACACCACGCATTCGAATGCGATTGCAGATCAGGTGGGCCACGCCACCTACCATTGCTCTGGCGGAACCGCATTCTTCTGGTGCGAGTGAGGCGGGATGGGAGTTCGGTCGCCACGGAGTCCACGACCATGGCTGGAATCAGCAAATCGGGCGGACAGCGGACCAATACCAACAGTGCAAGCGGTCGCAAGGAGCGATCAGCAACCAGCGTCGGCCACAAGGGCAGCCGCGTGGAGCCTTCGCACGTAACAGAGAAGGATCGCAGCGAGACCACCAAGAAGGTCGAACGCAAGGCGGGCGCGAAGAAAGTGGCCCGCAAGTAAGCCGCAGACCGCCTGGGTCCGGCCACAGCCTGCTGGGGGCCGGTCACACGTGGTCACGCACCAGCAGCCTTCCAGAATGAGCCTGGCCAAGCGAAAACGGTGCGGGCGACTGGCCCGCACCGTTCATGCTCTCGAAATGGCTATCACTTCTCGCGGCGGTACGCCGTCGAGAAGCTCTTCTCCTTGGAGTCGGGCTTGAAGTTGATCTCCTGCACGAGTGTGTCAGGACCATCGAGCCGGTACGTCATGTTCTTGATGCCGCCTGGAATGTCTACGGCAGGAACAAACGTCGCCGAGTTGGGGCCGGTTGATTCGAGCGTGAAGACATCGACATCCTTCCTGCGCTCATCGATGGCCAGCTTCGTATGCAGGTGACGGTGATAGAGCGTGACCACCACTGGCCCATCCTTCTCACGCGGCTCTGCGGTGATCGCGGAATACTCGTAGAACGCCACTCCGCCGGCGAGTTTCATCTGTTGAAACGCGCCCACCATGCTCGTTCCCGAAGGCGACATCCAGTGTTCGCGGTTGAGAAGCCGACCGTTCGGAGTCGGATACATCCACTTGCCCGTCATGAATGCTAGTGGCTCCAGCTCCTTGGCGGGTGCAGGAAGCTGCAACGCGCCAGCCGCGTTGTTCGCGCCAGCTCGCTCCTGGGTCGTTCCAGATGACTTGCATCCAGCAGCACACAGGGTCGTCGCGGCAATCAGCAGGATTGAAACTGAGCGGGCAGCGTTCATGATCTACTCCGGAGAAAGGCCTCTTGCAGGAAGGCGACACTCATCGCCTCCCAACTGTAGCATTTGCACGCGCATACGCTCCGCCGGTGCTTTCTTGTGGCACTGGGCGCCAGAGGAGGCAGGTGACTGCGTATCCTTCGCGTGAAGCAGCCGGTCACGGGCGGGTGGAACCGTGCGTGACGGGATTCAACTTGGAGAGAGAGCACATGCGTACGAACTTGATTGCTGCGTTTGGCGTGGTCGCTGGTGGTGCCATCATCGCATCCGCGGGGACCGTCTCACTCACCATGCAGAATGGCAATGGCGGCGGATTCGAGTTCAACACGACCGCCTTCTCGCTGACCAACCTCTCCGAACCTGGTGTCCGATTGACTCAGGCCACGTTCACCGTTGGCGATACGCAGTGCCTTTTCGACTTCCTCTACTCAAGTGAGGAACAGTTCATCGGCGGCAACGGTTCCGAGTCGGCCACCCTGCTTGTCGGCGATCGCTCGGACGACAATGCCGGGCCGGACCTGTTCACGTACGGGTTCGACGGCTTTGCCCCCGGCGTCACGTTCCGTGGCCAGTGGGATATCGACTACGACAACTTCAACTACAACGTCGATGTGCGTCAGATCTTCTTCAACAACGGCGATGCGCCCAACGCAGTCGTATCCCTGATCTTCTCCGATGCTTCCGTTGCCAGCTATGAGTTCCCCGACCTGCCGGTCCTCGAATCCTATTCGATTGTGATTCCTGGCCCCGCCTCCTGGTCGCTGGCTGCATTGGGCACCGCATCGCTTCTGCGCCGCCGCCGCCGCTGATTCCGCAGCTCGGATGACTGTTGACACGAGCACCGCACGCGTTTCACACGCGTCGTCTGACTCATGCGCCGTTTGGCCAAGTTCTGGAACGCCGATCGAGTCCTTTCCCTTGGTGCGCGCCTGGCGCGTTGTGTTCAGGTAGGAACTTGCGGAGGCTGGCGTGTGTTCTGTGTGCCACCCCTCCCCAGCAGCAATGAATACGCGTGCGGACCGACAGTCCGCCTGATCCAGGTGGTGGCTCTGCCAATTGCCCCGGATCGGTGATCTGCAAGATGACCCTGCTCAGGCATGCCGCCGCGGGGCTGTATCTGTATCTCTGCAGCACGACCCTTCCTCCGCCCCTGCCCGCGTCAGGGGGTCATACCTGCAATTGAGCAATCTTCTTCGGCTCGATCGGAAGCTGGGCAAAGGCCCTTCCGATATCTGGGCGTCCGCGCAGATGCCCCGAATTAACGATGACACAGACTCAGCGACCAATTCGTGCTGGTTCGGCTGACGCTTCCGCGTCGTCTGTGATGGACCTGAATGCTGACAATAACGCACGGAGGCGTCCGAATTTTCGATGGGAAATGACTGCAGCGGGGATCGCGGCGGCTGTCCTGATGGCGCTGCTGGCGGTTGCGATGCAGGCGTTTCAACAGGAGCAGTTCGCCGCGGCCAAGCGTGCGTACTTCGGTGAGGAGCGTGCGCAGACCCTCGCGGCCAAGGCAAAGATGGAGGACATGTTCCGCGAGGTGTATCAGAACCTTCGGACCATTGCTCGACTTCCAGACGTTCGTTTGATCGGGCGTCATGGCGAGCACTTCGATGCAGATGCACAGACAACGGTGCAGGAGGTCTACAACAGCCTCGCGGGTTCCGTGCCGCTCTCTGAGTTCTACATCGTTCCCCTCGGCATGGATCCGGATCAGCTCGATCCGGTGACCGGCGAGAATCAGGAGCCGATCCTCACATACGACCATCTGATCGTTGGAAAGGTCGGCGGTGCGCCTGGCGCGGGCGGCGACGATGAGCCGCACGGCGATTCCGAGCTGGAAGAGACTGAGATTCACGAATACCGGCTGATGAAGCGTCAGTTGGAGATGCTGGCCGCGAAGTACCCCGTTGAATCAGCCTTCGAAGGACTCGCGTACCCCGCAGTTTGCGGCCCGCAGGTGGTGACCTGTGACAACAGTCTGTTTGATCCGGCCCATCCTGACGATGAAGCTCGATCCGGAATCGTCTATTCAATTCCGTTCTACGGCAACGACGGTGCGTTGAAGGGATGCATCAGCGCGGTGCTCCTGACGCCCCGGCTGGCCAAGTTCCTGGGCGACCATGATCGTGCCATTGTGTGCGGATCGACTTCCTTTGCCGCGGTCGGCGTCGAACCAGGTGGTCAGCCCGGTGCCGCGGCTCGTTTCATGCCGCAGCTGAGGGCTGCCGAGCCAGCCACGGGGGTCATTTACTCCGAAGTCGTGCCGCTTTCGATCGCGGATATCGGTGGCACGTGGCAGATCTGGGCAGTCGCAGACGATCGGGAGTTTTTCGAATCAGCGGACGCGGCGAGGCTCCGGCGCGATGGCCTGCTCGGGTATGCCGCCACGGTCATGCTGCCGGTGGGGCTGCTTGCGATGTTCGTTCTGGCGCGGCGCACGCAGCTGCTTGTTCGGGGTCAGAATGCCGAGCTGAGCCGGCGCGTGGAGGAACGCACCAGAGAACTCAGCCTCGCCAATGCCCGGTCCAACGCGGCACTGCGTGAGAGCGAGGCACTGAGGAGCACGATCCGCGGCCACGCCATCGTCTGTGTCGCGGATGAATCAGGGATCATCACGGATGTGAACGATCTGATGTGCAGCGTCAGTGGCTATTCGCGAGAGGAGTTGATCGGTCAGAGTCATCGGCTGGTGCGATCGGGCCATCACTCCGCGTCGTTCTGGGCCACTCTGTGGCAGACGATTCGCGCTGGCCAGCCGTGGCGCGGCGAGATCTGCAATCGTGCCAAGGATGGCAGTCTCTACTGGATCGAGAGCATCATCGCGCCCTTTCTCAGCGCTGATGGCACCATCGAGAAGTTTGTGTCGATCAGTCACGATGTGACGGCTCGCACACTGGCGGACCTGCGGATCGCCGAGAGCGAACGGCGATTCCGTTCGCTGGTGGAGAGCACGGAAGTGATCGTCTGGGAGTTTGACCCTGCACTTCGAGCATTCACCTACGTCTCTCCGCAGGCTGCTCGTCTGGGGTACGCGTTGGATGAATGGCTCAAGCCGGACTTCTGGATGGATCATCTGCATCCGGAGGATCGCGATGAGGCCGTGTCGCTTTGTCTGGAGCAGACGAGTCTGGGCCGCAGCCACCGCTTCCAGTACCGCATGGTCAATGCCGCGGGTGAGTCGGTCTGGATCGAGGAGTTCGCAAGCGTCGAAGCTCTGGGCAATGGGGGCGTGCGACTCCGTGGCGTGATGGTCGACATCACCGAGCGCAAGCGCATCGAGTCGGAACTGGTGCAGGCTCAGGCCTCCGCCGCCGCGGCGAGCAGGGCCAAGAGCGAGTTTCTGGCGAACATGAGCCACGAGATCCGCACGCCGCTCACCGCGATTCTCGGGTATGCCGACCTTCTGCGCGAGGATGCCGGTGGTCCGATGGATGCCTCACAGCGGGCTGAGACGATCGAGACCATCCGCGCTGCTGGCACGCATCTTCTGACCATCATCAACGACATTCTGGATCTGTCCAAGATCGAAGCCGAGAAGATGACGGTCGAGGTTGTGGAGACTCCGCTGGTACGGATAGTGGGCGACGTGACCAATCTGCTGCTTCCGCGCGCCACCGGCAAGGGCGTGTCGCTGGTGGCGACGGTGCAAACGCCAGTCCCCGAGCAGATACTCTGCGATCCGACAAGACTGCGCCAGATTCTGATGAACCTGATCGGCAATGCGACCAAGTTCACCGAAGCCGGCTCGGTCTCGATCTCGCTTGCTGTCGCGACGTTCAACCAGTCCGACCATCTGGTGGTGGGAGTGGAGGACACCGGGCCTGGCATGTCCCGCGAGCAGGCCGAAAGGCTCTTCGCGGCATTCGGTCAGGCTGATTCAACGACGACCCGCAAGTATGGCGGCACCGGCCTGGGATTGACCATCAGCCGCAGATTGGCTCGGTTGATGGGCGGCGATGTGCGCCTGCGCTGGAGCACTCCAGGGAAGGGATCCTGCTTCGAGTTGACATTGCCCCTGGTCCTCGCGGGTCAACCCCGCATGCTCACTTCGCTCGAAACAGCCACGCAGCAAAGCACCGCACTGCCCACGCCTGGTGCGAAACTCACAGGTCGCATCCTCCTGGCTGAAGACGGGCTCGATAATCAGCGGTTGATTGCCTTCCATCTCCGCCGCGCTGGCGCGACGGTCGATGTCGCGGTCAACGGAAAGATCGCGCTCGAGATGCTCGAAGCCCAGAACCTTGCCCGGACGCCTTACGACCTGCTGGTCACCGACATGCAGATGCCGGAGATGGATGGGTACACGCTGGCGAGAACACTCCGCGATAGGGGCTCCACCATCGCCATTGTCGCATTGACCGCACACGCCATGGCCGAGGATCGCGACAAGTGCCTCAGCAGCGGCTGCGACGATTACGCCAGCAAACCGATCGATCGGGATCAGCTCATTGCCACCTGCGCCGCATGGATTGCAAGGACGGGCAACGCCCGAGCCACTCAGGGTGCCACGAAGTGAATCCCATGCTCCGCGGCGATCCCCACCAGAGTCGTCATGTCCGGCGGCCCGGGCTTCTTGAACTCCGCGGCACACCGCGAGAAGAAGACCTCGAAACCTGCTGGTGAGGTCTGGATCATGAGCTTCAGCGGAGTTGTGCCTGCATTCCGGAACGTGTGTACCGCCCCACGAGGCGTGAACACCGCCGTTCCCACTGGTGCCGCGTGCCAAGCGTTCTGCGCAAAGAACTCTGCCTGGCCCTCGATGACCATGAACATTTCATCTTCGTTCAGGTGATAGTGGGGCGGCGGCCCGCCACCGGGTGGCGTGATGCTCGTGAACAGTGCGTTCTTGCCGCCGGTGTCCTCGCCACGAAGGTGGACGGTCAGCTGGTCGCCGAAGGCTTCGAGGACCGTCGCCTTCGGGGGTGGAACCAGAACCGTCAATTGGTTGCCTGAGTTGCTCATGCGGGGATTGTTCCCTCACGACCACCAGGATGCAACGGGACAATCCCGCCAAGCAACTTGGGGCTTATTGAGGATGAGCTTGTCCATTCAGTTCCTGCGGGCTATCTCAACGCGCGGAGTGGTGCGATGCATGGCATCAAACTGACGGCTCTACACTCCCCGCAGGAGCCCTGCCATGCACATGCCCCCTCCTTGGTCCATCAAGTTACTCGAACGCCTCGAAGAGCACCAGATTCGGCAGCTCTCAGACGTGTTGGTCGATTGCGTGTGCAATGGTGCGTCGGTGGGGTTCATGCCCCCCTTTGACCTCGCCGCGGCCGAACGCTTCTGGCGCGGCATTGCCGAGGGCCTCGCCCAAGGACGTCGAGCGATCCTGGTTGCCGAGGACGGGAATGGAATCTGCGGAACCGTGCAGTTGGTCCTCGATCTGCCGCCGAATCAGCCTCACCGGGCCGATCTTGTCAAGTTGCTCGTGCACTCACGGGTCCGGCGGCAGGGAGTCGGCGAGTCGCTCATGCGCGAGATCGAAGCCGTGGCATTGCAGCGAGGCCGATCGTTGCTCGTCCTCGATGCGGTGACCGACGGGCCAGCCGCGCGGCTCTATCAGCGCCTGGGCTGGATCCGCGTTGGCGATATCCCGCGATTTGCGCTGTATCCAGACGGGCGTCCCTGCAGCACCACCTATTTTTACCGCGATCTGAGTCTCTGAACTCTCATTCAGTTTCCGGTGCACGCCGCGGTGGCCTGGGGTGCGAAGTCGATCATCGAAGCTCGAAGAGTGCTTCTTCGCAGGCCGGGAACTGGGCCTCGGCAGGTGCGTGACGATGTCCGGTCAGGGTGAAACCCGCCCGCCCCAGGACTTTGGCAGACCCAATGTTGCTGCGAGCGACGCGCGCATGCAGCGGCCTGATCTGAACCTCGGTGAGCAGCGCTTTCAGTGCCCGCGTGGCGATTCCACGGCCCCAGTGCGGCCGGCCAATGAAATAGCCAACCCAGTGCTTGCCATCCATGAAGAAGCAACTGATGGACCCGGCGAGCACTCCATCGGCCAGAATGCAGCGGAGCGTGACGCTCGGATCCGCCATGATGCGGGTCCAGTGCGCCATGAAGGCCGGCTGATCCCGCGGCGTCATCACCGCCATGCTCGCGGCCTGCGGATCAGCATGAAATTCATACAGCGTCATCAGGTCATCAGCAATGATGGGCCGCAAGGTCACTGATTCTGCAGCGGGATGGTGAGTGGGGCCGGTCATGCGCCGCTACCGTAGGCGAACCGCATGGAATCCGGGCGGGCTCGGTGGCCGTGTTTGAAGAGCATCGCGGCTGCATCGGCTGCATGGTCCTACCGTCGCTGGTGACCTCACCGTTTCTGCGTCTTCACCATGTTGCGATCATCTGCTCGGACTACACCCAGTCCCGCGCGTTCTATGTGCAGACGCTCGGTCTGCGCATCGTCTCCGAGAGCTACCGGGCTGATCGCGATTCGCACAAACTCAACCTCGCACTGCCCGATGGAGCAGAGCTTGAACTGTTCAGCTTCCCTTCGCCCCCTGAACGCCTGACGCACCCTGAAGCGTGCGGGCTGCGACACCTGGCACTGGCCGTCGCCGATCTGGATGGAGCGATGGAGGGGCTTGTGGCCAAAGGTGTGGTCTTTGAGCCAGCTCGCGTCGATGGGCTGACTGGGCAGCGGTTCACCTTCTTCAAGGACCCCGATGGGCTGCCCATCGAGCTCTATGAGGTCAAGTGATGCCGCCCGCCGCTGCACGGGCGGGCGTGTATTCCGCGGTCGGTGCGGCTTTACAGCGTACTTAGTTGAATCGAATGAGCGGCTTGATCATTCCATCGGCCTTGGTCTGCATCATGGAGAAGGCCCGTTCGATATGGGCAAAGGTGAATTGGTGGGTGGTCATGGGCCGCGGGTCAACACGGCCTGAATCAATCAGCCGCAAGAGGCGGCCCATGCGTTCTGAGCCACCCGGGCAGAGTCCGGTGCGGATGGTCTTGTCGCCCATGCCAAGGCCCCAGCCAAGCCGCGGGATCGGGA
This sequence comes from Phycisphaerales bacterium, assembly GCA_044371005.1. Taxonomy (GTDB): domain Bacteria; phylum Planctomycetota; class Phycisphaerae; order Phycisphaerales; family UBA1924; genus UBA2402. The sequence continues at coordinate 18,065 of JBILUL010000042.1, forward strand.
TGGTGTCACCGTCACCGTGATAGCCGATGTTGGAGATGGTGCCGCCCGAACGCGTGGAATCGATGCACGCGGCGAAGGTCCGGGCAGTTCCCAGTGCTTCGATGGCTGAATCGACACCTTTGCCGGCGGTGAGTTTCAAGATTGCCTGAACGGCATCTTCCTTGGAGTAGTCGATGACCACATCGCAGCCGTACTTGAGCGCGAGTTTGATCCGCGATGGCATCGATTCAATGCCGATGATGAGTCCTGCACCGTGCAGGCGTGCCCCGACGGTTGCCATCAGACCGACCGGACCTTGTGCAAAGACTGCGACGCTGCCGCCGATGGGGATGTTCGCGTGTTCCGCGCCCATGAACCCCGTGGAAAGCATGTCGCAGCAGTAGACTGCCTGTTCATCGGCAAGGGAGTCTGGAATCGGCGCGAGGTTGGCCACCGCCTGATTGACGACGAAGAACTCGGCCATCGAACCATCACGAGTGTTGGCAAACTTCCATCCGCCCAGCGGACCGCCGCACTGGCTGGTGAACCCACGCTGGCAGGGGCCGCAGGTGAAGCAGGGGGTGATGGCGCTGACGGCGACGCGCTGGCCGATGCTGAAGAGACCGCTGTCGATCACCACCTGCCCCATTTCGTGGATCACGCCCACAGCCTCATGACCAAGCGTCAGATCACTTCGGGGGCCGACCGCGCCGCCCACGGTGTGGACATCCGAGGTGCAGATCAACGCGGCGGTGGTTCGAATCACGGCATCGCATGGGCCGGGCTTGGGCACAGGCTTGTCCATCATGCCGACCTTGCCGATTTCATGCATCACGAAGCACTTCATCATCGCTGACATCGCTGCTCCTCCTTGTTGATCGCCACGAAAGACCTTTCTCGCGTGGGATGCCTGAGACTAGCGGCAGGGATTGGCAGAATCGCCGGTCAGAGTTCCCTCAATTGGCCGGTAAGCCCGCGACATCGCGCGCAAAGCGACGACGCGGGGACCTCTGCGGTCCGTTCCCCTACCCGCACGCCGCGGCACGAGGCACTCTACCCTCGTCCTTTGACGTTCCCCGGCCCATTGAGTGGTTCCGGGCGATGGTTCGATGTGTCATGACCGAAGCACGCACCTCTTCACCCCGCCTGCTCCACGAGTTCTTCGAAGAGACCGCGCGCCTGCATCCGTCGATGATGGCCATCGATGTGCCCCCTTCACCGGGTCGATCCACGCGGCAGTGTTCTACATATCAGGAACTTCAACGAGAAGTCAACACGCTCGCGGCACGCCTGAGCCCGATGACCGCCACCGGCGATGTGGTCGGGATCCTGCTCCCCCGCACCACCCATCACCTGTACGCGGCACAACTCGCGGCACTGCAATGCGGCTGTGCCTTCACCTGCATCGACCCGGCGTTCCCCGATGCCCACATCGAAGCAGTTATGCAGGACGCCGCGGCATCGGTCCTGCTGACTGATCAGCAAGGGCGCGAACGAGTCCATTCTTCAGGGCTCTTGAAGTCTCGTGCCCAGCACATCCTCGATGTGAGCGAGCTCCCGATCTCGCCAGTGGCGCTCGCCACCCACCGTGAGATCAATCCATCTGACCTGGCCTACATCATCTACACCTCCGGGACCACAGGCACGCCCAAGGGCGTGATGATCGAGCACCGGTCGGTCGTAAATCTGGTCGCCTCGGATCTTCCCGAGTTTGCACTCGGGCCCGGCGACCGGGTTGGCCAGGGGTCTTCGGCAGCGTACGACTCGTCGATCGAGGAGACGTGGCTGGCCTTCGCGTCGGGCGCCACGCTGGTGGTCATGGACGATCAGACCAGTCGCATGGGGCCTGATCTGGTGCCATGGCTGCGAAGTGAACGCATCACCGTCTTCTGTCCGCCGCCCACGCTCCTGCGTACTACGGGCTGCACCAATCCGCACGAGGCTCTTCCGGATCTGCGTCTGCTCTACGTCGGCGGCGAGGCGCTGACGGATGATCTGGTGGAACGCTGGGCCCGAGGCCGTCGCCTGGTGAATGGCTATGGCCCCACCGAATGCACGGTGACCGTGGTCCGAGGCGATGTGGTGCCTGGTGAGCCGGTCACGATCGGAAAGGCTGTCCCGGGAAATGAAACGTTGGTGCTCGATGCGCAGCGCAAGCCCGTGCCGCGGGGCGAGGCGGGGGAGTTGTGCATCAAGGGCCTCGGCCTCGCACGTGGCTATCGAAATCAGCCCGAGCTCACGGCGCAGAAGTTCCCGCACATCGAGCCCTTTGGCCGGATCTACCGCACTGGCGATCTCGTGCAGGAAGATGCACGCGGCAACCTGCTGTATCTGGGGCGCATCGATGCACAGGTCAAACTCCGGGGCTATCGCATTGAGCTGGAGGCTATTGAAGCGTGCATGGCGGCGTGTGAGGGCGTGCGTGAAGCGGCGTGCCGCGTGCAGGGGGAGGGAACGCAGGCCATTCTCGTGGCGTACTTCGTGCCCGTTGATCCCGCGGCGGCACCATCGGAATCAGCGATCAAGCAGGCACTGCGACAGACCCTGCCGCACTACATGGTGCCTGCTCAGATCGGTGTTCTTGAATCGCTTCCCCGCACTGTGGGTGGCAAGCTCGACCGCAAGCGCTTGCCGACCCTCGAACTCGCGGCACCCGATTCGTCGCGGGCTGTCGTAGCGCCAGAGAGTCCGATCGAAGCCGCGATCGTTCGTGCCTTTGCCTCGGCACTGGGCAGGAAGTCACCCGTCTCCACGCAGGAGGACTTCTTCCGGGATCTTGGTGGCGATTCGATCTCAGTGGTGGGGGTGATCTGTGCCTTGCGCGAGGAACCCGGTTTTCCGGGCGTGACGACGCGCGATTTGTACGAGACTCGCACCGCCGCGGCGTTGGCGAAGCGCCTTGCCGCACAGACCACACGCGGCACGCTGACCAAGCCATCTCGCCCGATCGATGCCGATGGGAAGGTGCGGCCCATGCTGATCACCCTGCTCCAGGCGGCGTGGATCACTTTGGGACTGTTGATTGCTGGAGCCAGCGCGTATGTCGCGGTCTTCCTGCTGGTCCCGGAACTCATCGAGCGATTCGGAGTGGTGGGGGCGCTGCTGCTTGAGGTTCCTCTGGCCATGTTCGCCATCGCGGCCTACTCGATCGCGACGGTGAGCCTGACGCTGGCCCTCAAGCTCGCGCTCATCGGCCAGTATGTCCCGATGCGCACGCCGGTCTGGAGCATGCTGTATCTGCGCCACTGGATTGTCCAGAGCGTCTCGCGGCTCATTCCCTGGGGCATTCTGGCCGGAACGCCGCTCTGTTCGGTGGTGTTGCGGCTGCTTGGAGCCAAAGTCGGGCATCGTGTTCACTTCCATCGTGGTGTCAATCTTCAAGATGGCGGCTGGGACTTGCTCACCATCGGTGATGATGTCACCATTGGCCGCGATGTGCATCTGGGACTCGTCTCGCTCGAAGCCGGATGTCTTTCGGTCGGCCCGGTTCACTTGGAGACTGCATCGACGCTGGAAACGCGAGCCAACATCAGCGCTGGCGCGAGCCTCTCGCCCGGTGCCATGCTGACCGCGCTCTCCTGGCTGCCGGATGGGGTTCGAATCCCAAAAAGCGAACGCTGGAACGGCGTGCCAGCTCGCCCTGCAGGTGCTGCGCCCGCTGCACCGAATGTGACGAGCGGGCGAAGCATGTCGCCAGTGAACTATGGCGTGGTGCATCTGCTGGTGGAAGGCGTCGTCCGCACGGGCTCGGCCATTCCACTCTTGCTGCTGCTCGGCGCACTCACGGTCATGTTGAATGTGCCTTCTGAGGCCGTCCTCGAGTGGCTCGCCTCGCCCACATTCAACGCGGCGGGGATCGGCTGGACGCTCGCCGGTGCCGTGCTCTGGGTGCCCCTCACGCTGCTCCTCAAGGCCCTGCTTCTTCGTGCGATGGGACCCGTGAGACCTGGGGTGATGCCCCGGTGGAGTCTTGCGTACATCAGGGTCTGGCAGAAGGCCGCGATGCTCGAATCCGCCGGCCTCTGGCTGACCGGCACGCTCTACTGGCCCATCTGGCTGCGGCTGGCGGGCATGAAGATCGGCCGCGACTGCGAGATCAGCACTATCACCGATGTCGTACCGGAAACCATCAGCATCGGCGGCGGGAGCTTCTTTGCCGATGGCATCTATCTGGGTGGCCCCGACATCCATCGGGGCACGGTCACCGTGGCCCACACCACCCTGAGCCGCGGCACGTTTCTGGGCAATCACGTCATCATCCCCGCCGGCGCTCAGCTCCCCGAAGACCTCTTCATTGGAGTCTGCACCGTCGCCCCCGGACCTGAAGCCGCGCCCGGCACTGCGTGGTTCGGTCATCCGGCACTGCAGTTGCCCGGACGCGAAGTCGTCGCGGTTGACCGCCACTTGACGCACTCGCCCGGATTCGCACGGTACTGCTCGCGGCTGTTCTGGGAGACACTCCGATTCACGCTTCCAATCGTTCCAATCGCCGCGGCGAGCCTCTGGCTGTCGGCCATCGATGCGTGGGATGTCTCTGTGCTCGCGCAGATGCTGCTCGTTGCACCGCTCGCGGGCGCGGCAGTCATCGGCGCTGAGTGCGCATTGGTTGTCGTGTTGAAGTGGTTCCTCCTCGCCCGTGCCGCGGCGGGGCAGCATGCACTCTGGTCCTGCTGGTGCAGCCGCTGGGACTTCCTCTACGTTGTCTGGCAGTTCTACGCCCTGCGAGCCTTGAGTGCGCTCGAAGGGACACTCTTCCTGGCGTGGTACCTGCGAGCGATGGGTGTGCGAGTGGGTCGGCGCGTGGTGCTGGGGCCGGGCATGGCGCAAGTGGCTGATCCCGACATGATCATCATCGAAGACGATGCCACGGTCAGTGCGAACTACCAAGCGCACAGCTTTGAAGATCGGGTGCTGAAGCTGGCACCCACGGTGGTTCGCCGCGGGGCGACGGTGGGTGAGGCGGCGGTGATCTTCTATGGCTCCGATATCGGTGAAGAGGCTTGGGTGACGCCCGCCAGCGTGGTGATGAAGAATGAGCGGGTGGCTGCTGGAGCGATTGCCTGTGGATGCCCGGTGCAGGCCTACGAACACGCCGCGGCAGTGGTCGACGATGCTCCACACGCCGCGGCGGTCGAGCCAGCGACCGCTGTTCAAGGTCGTTCGCTCGCACTCGATGTGTCTCGCGGCCTTGCCGTCATTGGCATGATCTACATGCACCTGGTGCCCGCACCCGAAACTGGCGATGCGGGATGGACGTTGCCTGGTCTTGTCGCCACACTCCTGGAAGGCAAAGCCGCGGCACTCTTCTTCGTTTTGGCCGGCATCGCCTGGGAACTTCAGGCCCGCCGCTCGCCCGCACCTTCAGGCTTCTATCTCCTGCGCCGATCGCTTTCGCTCGCGGTCGTCGGCATCGCTCTGCACCTTCTGATCTGGCCGACGCAGGTGCTGGTGCCACTTGCCATCATGATGGTGATCATGCATGGCCTCCGCGGCATGCACCGCACGCATCTGATGGCCGTCGGCATGGTGCTCCTTGCCGCAGCCGCATCGCTCCCCGCTCTGTTCGGTGCGATGATTGAGGCCGACTGGACGGCCGATGGCGGTCACGTTGCCGATTCGACGCTTGGGTGGGCCACGGTCCGTGCACTGTGCATCGATGGCAACTACCCGATCATTCCGTGGCTGGTCTTCCCGATCATCGGCACGTGCATGGCTGCATCATGGGGCGATGAGCAGGCACGCCGGCGATGGCTGGGGGCTTCGCTGCTTTCCATCGTGCTGGGGCTCGCGCTGGTGGTGGTCAGCCGCGTGGATCCGGAGTGGTCGGAGGCCCTTGCTCCCTACCTGGCCAGCGAATGGGTGCCGACAACGATTCCGTTCGTGCTCATCACCGGCGGCTGTGCTGTGGCGGTGATCACGGCCTGTGCGGGGTGGTGGCGTGAACGCCAACCCGGTTGGGTCGTTCGAGAGGTGGCGCTGCTGGGCCGTTCATCGCTGACGCACTATCTCTTGCACATTCTGGTGGTGTACCTGCCGTTGAAGTTGGTGATCGGGAATGATGAGTGGTCGGCAGCGGTGGGGGTAGCGGCGTTTGCCGGGTATGTTGCGGCGGCGATGGTGATGTCGCACGTGTGGTTCGGGAAGTTCCGCCGCGGGCCGGTGGAGGGGGCGTGGGCGGTGGTGTCGGGAAAGTGACGGGCGGATGCAGCGATCAGATGGATTGTGAAGATGGCTGATCCTCACGGGAGGCCGCACGTGCTGAGCGAGAAGGCTGCGAATAGGATGCACGAAGCTGCTGCCGAGAGGGCCGCTTAATCGGCGGAGCGTTCCTGAAATTTCGGGCGCAGGAGCCCTTCGAGCCGCATGTGAAACACGAGTGATGCGAGAAGGGCGTAGCGACTTTGCCTGAGCGCGACAGTTCCACCGTACCCGCGTAGCTGGTCTCTGGGGAGTTGCATGAGGAGTCCCTCCCAATCGTCGTAAGGGAAGTCGGGAACGTCATTCAAGCCGGGTGTGTCATAGATTGCAACGATTCCCAAGGGGGCGCACTTCCGGAAATCGGTTTCGTCCGCAGCGAGTTCCACCTCTCCTTTGGGTGAAATGTCCCAGCATCCAAAATCCCCAAGATTTCGTGCTAAACGATCAAGGGCTTTGGTCGCTCGCATTGTGGCTGTTGGTGTTATGGGTGAATCAAGTAACGTCGCGCGTTCGTCGACAGAACAGCAAAGCTCTACTTTGATGCCAGTGGCGAGCGAGATCGCCGCGAGAGCCTGACGGAACGTGCCGCAGACAGCCGCTTCAGGAACAAGTGTTTCATTCAGTGTGTCAAAGGTCCTTCTCGCTGCAGTGACATCAACAAACCACGTCGGTGCCCATGGACTTGCCGGCGGTTGGGCGGCGGTGGTATAGGCATGTTGTGCGGCTGCTACCGACGATTCAGCGCCATAGATCACAATGCGATTGCCAAATTCCTCGATGGAAAGCCCACCGATCGCACCGTACATGGTCCTCATCATCTGAGGTGAAGCGTTCGTTGCCCAACTCAAGAGATTTGCTGTGCTTCGAGCTGTTGCACCCGGTAGAGGCGGGAAAGCCATCACGCATGCATACGCCGCAGGCCGCGGCGTCAGGACGACCGTGCCGCGAAAGCACACGGGATATGCGAATTTGGTCGTCGTGGTACCCTCGTGTTCGGATTGCACTCCGATCTCCCGAATTTCATACCCCTGTTGAGTTCGCGTCGCGTTCCTCAGGGTGGCAGGATTGAGGCCTGCTTCGCGGAATCCTTCGGCATCGATGCTGGTCTGCCGCCCGGTTGCAGTCGAGATCGCTTGAATGTAGTCTGTGATGGACTCAGTTCGATCTGCTCGAAGTTCGGGAATGTCGCCCTTGAAGTTCGAAATGGCCGATCGTTCTTCAGCACTTGAATCCCACCGGCCCGCCATGCGAAACGCCAGTTCGCACCGAAGTGCAACAACGCGCGAGACGATCGGCCCGATTGTGTAGTCGCTTCCGTTGCGCTCACTGATGAATCGGCGTACAAACTCTGCCTCGACGGGGCCATTCTGTTCGTACTTGCGATCGCCTCGATCTGGAGTGAAGTACGGGTACCAGAGTGCCAGTGCCGTTGTCGGAATCGCGCCAACCCATCCAGCCTTCTCAACGCGGGGCACCGAATATGGCACATTGCACAAGATTGACAGCACCACCCCGCAAGCCAGAAGACGAAGTTGCACGCGGCCACGAAAGAGTCGCCGCGTGCTTCGGGCCAGTTTTCCACACTCAGGACACTTCGGAATCGGTGTCAGTGCCACGCCAGTCAGGTCGTATGAGCATGTTGGACAACGCGGCTGCTTGCGCCGCAGGAACTGCGGCACCAGCGAAGCGCACGAAAGCACCAGCCCCGTGACAAGCACGACATCCCCAACAACATCCCAGCTCGCGGCAAGCATGATCGGAGTGTATACAACTCTGCTCACATTCAGGGTGCGGCTTGCACCCACGCCGTCCAGACTTGCTGGCGGATCGCACGTGTCCAGCGCTCGTAGCCCTTCGCGTTCATATGCAGACCATCCTCGACAAAGAGCGATGGATCTGGCTTGCGATCGGCTCCGAGCATCTCGCCTTCCACATCAACAAATGTCATCCCCGGAGTCATCTCGCAGAAGGTGCGGACCAGGTCGTTTGTGCGTTGCATCGCTGGCCAGTTCTTCCATCGCTGCAGGCTGGGCTTGATGGAGATGTAGAAGACGTGAACATCGGGCCGCAGTTCACGTGCGCGGCTGGCGAACTTGAAGAACCCCTCCGCCGCGGCGTGTGCATCGGTCCCGTCGAGCCCCAGATCGTTCTCGCCGCAGTAGTAGACAATCACCGCTGGACGATGCGTTGTTACCGCCCGGTCAAAGACCGCGAGGACATCCGGTGTCTTGGAGCCGCCAAAGCCGCGGTTGAGTACCGGAACCGGCCACATGTCCGCCTCGAGTGAGGTCCACTTCCGGATGCTCGAGCTGCCGATGAAGAGCACTTGATCCGCCCGCCGCGGCAACGCCCGATCCTGCGCTTCAAAGGCTCGAATCTCTGGCTCGTACCAAGGTTCGGTACTCGCCGATGCCACCGGCGGCGGACTGCTCGGAGTGCTCGCCACGGTCGTGGTCAGACCGCGACACCCGGTCAAGGCGAAGACTAACCCAATCGACGGGGCGATGTGGGGCTTGCGGCGCATGCGCCAAGGATACGGCTTTGGCGTGCGCAGGTGAGGTGTGGTGCGCAGTAACGCCCGCCTGATGAGGGCAGGCATCGTTCCGCCATCCACGTCGCTCCTACATCGCATGATCCGCCGGAAGGTCAACACCCGACCAGGCCTTCACCGCCGTCCACGGCGCATCGTCATCTGCCCAGAATGGGTCGCTCTCAGGCAGACCAAGCGGCAAGAGTGCATTGGCGCACAGGTACAGGCTTCCCGTCGAAACATACGACTCGGCGAGCGATGGCTGGTGGCCGCAGAAGCCCAGCCGCAGCCAGCCCGCTTCGTCGAACGTGCCCGCCGCCCCCATCTGCCGCCTCATCACGGCACTGAGCGCACAACGCACCTGCGCTGGCCCCACAACCGCCGGCAGCTCGCGACGAAGTGCGGTCATTGCCAGCGACTGGAAGGCTCCCATGCGGTAGCAGGCAGAACGGCCAAGGAGCGGGTACGAGCCGTCGGGTGCGATCTGACGTTCCTGGATCGCCGCGTATCGCTGCGAACGCTTGAGCACGACCGGTGCATGCTTGGCCCAGTCCGCATCATCGCGGAAGACCTGCGTGACTTCGACCAGCATCGGCTGGATCACAAACGCGTTGTATCCATCCGCATGAAAGGTCGGTCCATCGCCGTAGATGCCATCGCCCAGATACCAGGCCTCGTGCTTGTCGAGCGCGTACCCGACCCGCTCGCGCACGATCGGCTCACCCATCCGATGGAGCGCGGCTTCGACTGTTGCCGCGAAGAGCAGCCAGTTGCTGTCCTGCGGCTTGATCACCCGCGTGGCCTTCAACGCGGCGATCGTGTTGGCCTTCACCTTCGCATCCAGCGGCTCCCACAGGCTCCGCGGCGCACGCAGGATGCCCAGCGCCAGGAACGCGGCATCGACCAGCGGTTGGCGCCCATCCTTGAAGTTCAGAAAATCGGGCGATGTGGGATCGGTGGCCGCATCCATCGCCGCGTGGATCTTGGGCATCCACGCAGTCGGCCGATCCTGCTCCAACCAGGGTGCGATCCCCGAGACAAGGCGCCCGAAGGCCTCGAGATGGGTGAAGGGTTCACGCTTCGCGCCGGGCCGCTGTTCGACGGGCATCTGCTCGCGAAGTGTGCGTGCTGCGAGGTGGTCGATGACGGGCCGCGAGATCTTCTGCGCGAGGGCAATCCACTCGCCGCGGCGAGCCGATGGCGTCGCCCGCACACTTGGGTGCGTCGCAGCGGACGCGATCGTCGCGGCGGGCACCAATGCCCCCGCTGCGGCGAGCCGCCCCGAGTGTGCAAGAAACTCGCGTCGATTCGTCTTCACCGGTCACCTCCCACAATCAGTTGCTTCCATGCAGCGAAGTCCGGAGTCGCTGGTGACTTGCTCCATGTACTCGCACTGCTCCACGCGGCACCGCCATTCAAGGTTCCCACTTCAAGCAGTCGGTACCCTGCCGCGGCGAGCACCGGGGCCTTGGGGTCATCTGAACGAACCGCAATGCCGATGAAGCCATGGTCGCCCTGGCCGCCGGCTTTCTCCCATTGCAGGAGAAGACCCGGCTGATCGAGCGTCTGGGCGCCCTGCCGCGTGGTGAGGGCTGCGACGACGCGGATTCCGGCTGAATCGCCTCGGATGGAGAAGCGGCTCGTCAGGCTGAGTGCGTTGGAACCCGCAAGCAGCACGCCGCGGCGAGTTTCCTTGATGAAACAGCCGCCCACAGCCACTTCCGGGTATTCAAGCTCAAAGACCGCCGCGTGTGTGCTCTGGTGGAGGATGATCGCGCGGGAATGTGCGGGGCTGGGGATGAGGGTGCCATCGCCGGTGAGGTAGCCCGGGCCGCCGCCTCCGAGGGTGCCGCGGCAGTCGTAGAAGTCTCCGCCCTGACCATGATCGGTGTGGTAGTCTTTGCGTTCATACCACGCTTTGGTGACGAGTTCCTCGCAGTTCTTTGACCAGACGTCGATGGCGCCCACCGCAGGCTCTGCCGCGGCGAGCTTCTGGCTGTAGAATCGCCCCGCGATGCGGTCGTTCTCAAAACTCAGATCATCACTGCGTTCGCTCACGATGCGAGTAGCGACGTGTGGCCCGCTTGCTGGTGTGACCTTGCGAAGCTGCATCTGCCACACCTCTGTTCCAGCGAGCAGGAAGGCACCGACGCCGTAGTTTTCCGTCATGTCGCGCGTCACGCTTCGTGGGTCGGCACCGATGGGCTGGACGTAGCCGAGCTTGCCATCGGGTTCGACGCTGCTGACAAGTCGAGCCCACGCCTTCTCGATGACGGGGCGGGCGAGTGACTCTTCGAGGATGCCGTTGTTGAGGCCCCATGCAAAGCCATAGGTGAAGAACCCGGTGCCGCTGGTTTCAGGGACTGGGAAGGAGGCCGGATCGAGCAAGGAGGCGTGCCATGATCCATCGGGTTGCTGGAGTGATGCAAGGCGGGTGGCCATGCGCTTGAAGAGATCGACGAAGTAGGGGCGGCTCTTTGCATCGGGCGGGAGTTCGCGCAGGATGTTGGCAAGGCCGGCAAAGACCCAGCCGTTGCCGCGGCTCCAGAAGACCTTCGCGCCGTTGGCTTCCTTCTTGGCAAAGAAGGTGTGGTCGCGATAGAAGAGTGATTCGGCGGGATCCAGCAGGAAGTTAACGGTCTGCTCGTATTCCCGCAGCATTGCATCTTCCCACTTGGGGTCTTTGGTATCGGCGAAAAGCTTGGCCAGCAGCGGGGGAGCCATGAACAACGCATCGCACCAGGTCCAGCGCTGGAGGTGCTGCTTGTTCTCGTGTTTCATGTCGCCCGCGGCGGTGGGGCGGGTGAGGAAGTCGTTCATCACGGCCAGCATGTCGGTGAGTTGTTCCGGGGTGTGGTCGATCCGGTGGATGTCGACCCAGGTCTGGCCGATGCACATGTCGTCGGCGAAGAAACGCTTGTTGGAACCCAGTTGCCACTGATGTTTGGTGCCGTAGCTTCGGATGTGGTCGAGGAAGCGACCGTCGGGGGAGATGAGGGCGAAGCGAGTCAGGCCGCTGTAGAGTGCGCCGCAGGTCCAGTCGGTGCCGGGTCGCTTGACGGGGTGGGCGATCTGCCAGTCGGCGACGCGGCTCATCAGGTTGAGCGTGGCTTGAGCATCGTCGTGCCGAGTGTGGCGGATGGTGGTGGTAAGCGATGACGTGGCGCATGCGGGGATTGCCGCGGCGTGAGCCTCGCAGCATGCGACTGTGACGATGGTGCAGATCGTTCGAAGTGTGGTGCGCATGGCTGCGCGATGGTACGCGGGGAGGGGTGTGCGCTGACGCACCGCGTAGTGTGCCGCTCCGCAGACAAGTATCCGCGGGATGAGTGTGATCGCCATGCGAGTCATGCTGCCGGCGATGCGAAGATTCTCGGCTTGCCTTCCTTCGAATAGCCGCACGGAGATCGAAAGTGGCGAATCGAGTGACGTCTTCCCACAGACGCGTCAAGAGTCTGGGTGTTCGGGAATCGATTGGTAGTCGGAGCGCGACATCAGGCTTCGGCTGCAGAGTCGTGTGGCTGAAGTTTCAGTGGTTGGCGCCGGGGCGGACTGCAGGGTTCGTTGCAAATTCCTTGTTGGATTGCTAGCAGCTTCGTGCACCACCGGCGCATTGAGAAGTGAGCCAGCCCGCGTTCATGGGCCAGTGGCAATGAAGCACTTCACATGACTTTCCTGGAGATTCGCATGATTCGCCGATTCACTCGCCCCGCCCTGTTGGTCCTGGCCCTTGCGGGCACCACGGCTGCCTTTGCTCAGACCGAAGTGGAGCCCAACGGTTCCTTTCCGCAGGCGACCGCGTTGCCGGGCGCGAACTCAACGGTGACAGGAACCTTCGCGCTGCCCTCGCCAAACAATGATCTGGACTTCTATTCCTTCACGCTGAATGAGATCAGTTCGGTCACGATTCGTGTCTGGGGACCGACGATCGGCGACTGCCCGACAGGGATTGATCCGATTCTGGCCCTGTTCGACTCTGGCGGCCAGCAGATTGCGTTTGACGATGACACGGGAAGTTTGTGCCCGCTTCTGAGTTCCACGACGCAGCCCGTGATGGGATCGCTGCCGATTGGCACCTACTACGTCCGTGCGTCGCTGCTCAATACTGTTGACACTGCGCGGCCGTACACCATGGTGATGACCGCTGCGGCGACGCCGCTGCCGATCACCGAGAGGTTCACCTATCAGGGCAAGCTCGACTCTGCGGGTGCGCCGGTCAACGGCGAGACGCAGATGGTCTTTTCGCTCTGGACTCATCCCACAAGCACTGAATCCGGAAGTCGCCTCAGTCTGCCGATTCTGCAACCCAGTGTTGGGATCAGCGAAGGGCTCTTCACCGTTGACCTTGACTTCACGATTCCCAATACGCCCGGAAACTTCAATGGCACCGAGCGATACCTGCAGATTGAGGTTGCGGATCTGAATGGCAGTGGAAACCGGGTAGTGCTCGAGCCCCGTCAGCGGATCTCCGCTGCACCGCACGCGGTCTACGCGATGAAGACCGCTGTTGCAGCTCGTGCAACGCTTGCTGACAATGCGACCAACGCCGCGAGTGCGTCCTACGCCCAATACTCGCAGATTGCACAGAGTGCAGAGTCTGCCTACAGCGCCGACACCGCCACCACCGCAGCGACAGCGAACACTGCGAACAGCGTTCCGTGGAGCGGCATCATCGGCAAGCCCTCAGAGTTCGCAGACAACGATGATGGCACTGGCGGTTGGACGGAGGAAGCGGGCAATGGCATCACGTACACTATTAGGAACGTGGGCATCGGCACCTTCAACCCCGGCAGCTTCGACCTGGCGGTCGGCGGCTCCGCTGCCAAGACTGGCGGCGGTTCATGGTCGGTCTTCTGCGATGAACGCCTCAAGCATGACATCAAGCCAATGGCTGGAACGCTCGATCGCCTGCTTCAGCTTCGAGGCTACACGTTCGAATACAACGCCAGCGCGGTCGCTGAGCGCCTCGCGCTCCCCGGCACGCAGATCGGCCTCATGGCTCAGGAAGTCGAGCAAGTCTTCCCGGATTGGGTTGCCAAGGATGAGAAGGGCTATCGCTATGTGACTGAGCGTGCGACCACGGCGCTGATGGTCGAAGCCCTGCGGGACCTGCGCAACGAGAAGGATCGCGAAATCGATGCGATCAAGGCGCAGGCGGCGAAGCGCGAACTTGAGAATCAGGAGCTCAAGGCACGGCTGGAGCGGCTTGAGAAGGCCATGAACTCCGCCGCGGCGAACTGAGCGGAGCTCAACCGCCGGACAACCCTGGTTGCGGCCACGAGGCCCTGAGTCGATCATGCAATCAAGAGGCCCCGTCGGATCACCTCCGGCGGGGTCTTTTCGTTGGCGACTGCTGCGAACGTGGGTGCTGGTGAGTGGAGCCGCGGGCCCTCGCAACTGGGCGGGAACGTCACGCTTGAAGATGAGCACATACGTGCGTTACAGACGCGTGCCGGGGAGTCTGCTTGCCTGTCGAACCCAGGCGATGAACTGTGCTTCGTCGAGAGGCGGTTCTCGCTTGATGTCCAGATACCGAACCTCCTTCACCTTCGAAGTTCCACTCGGCAACGGGTCGAGTGCACTGCCTTGAAGGAAGGTGACTCTGACGAAGTGTGTGAAACAGTGGAGCGAGAGGAACCAGAGTCCTTCCTGCATGCCATAGAACGGGGAGTTCCACTTCACGGCTTTGCAGGCTCCAGGGACTGTTGCTTCGATGAGTTGATCGAGGCGAACTCCGATATCGCGCTTCCATTCCGGCATGGCATCGAGATAGGCTTGAACGGGTCCGTTCCCGAACCCCATAGGAATCTGCGGATTGCCTCCGGACAGCAGTTTCACTGGCGCCGTCGAACTGGCGGGCGAGGACTTGCCGCCGCTTCGCGGCGATGGACGCGACTGCGTGCCCGGTCGCGAGGTTGATTTCTTGGCCTTCTTTGCCATGAGAGTCACTCCTGAGCCGATCGATGACGAACCTGATGGGCTTCAAACTCGAGCAATCGTGTGCCGCCCACGACCGACCGGACTTGCGAATGGATGGTCTCATCCTTGGTAAGCTCAAACTCGGCTTCAATCTCCCGGGTGCTGGTGCCATCGGTGCCGCTGAGGCGCAGCATGAGGATCGTGCCGGTGAGCTTCGTGACGGCGCCCTCATAGACGCCGCCATCCGCAGTCAGGGCCAGGCATCGCACCGTACGAGTCGCGGCATGCTCATGGAGATAGGCGTCAACCAGAAGCGTGGTTGACGCTGCGCGGGTGCGTGATTCAAGGCTCACATGGAGCACGCGGGCCAGCGGCACCCACTCGAAGGTGGTGCGATGGCGTGGTGTGTCGTCATCACGCGGCGATTGAAACGTTTCCCATGAATGGTCAAGCAACGGGGAGAATGCAGCCAGATTCGGCGGAAGCGGATCAGACAGGTCGTCCGCGCCCGACTTCGCCGCGGGATCCACGCGCAGGCGCGTCCACGAAGCAAGCACCTCCATCTGAGCGCTGTTCGTGGATTCGAGCAACGTGTCCTTATACGCATCGGCTCCATCGAACTCCCAGCGGAGCCCCATCGTGCGGTGGCGACCACCATCCTGGAAGAGATCGAACCGCCCATCGGCCCGAGTGCCATCAAAGGTCATCGAGCCTTCGCTGATGCCG
>JBILUL010000185.1:0-9252 GCA_044371005.1 Phycisphaerales bacterium
CAAGGAGTTCACCGCACTGGCAAAGGTGCCGTTGCCGTTGCCCAGCAGTATCGAGACGTAGTTGCTGTTGGCGTTCGCCACCGCGAGGTCGGGCCGACCGTCGGCGTTGAGGTCGCCGATGGCCACAGAGCGGGGACTGCTCCCTGCGGGGAAGTTGGTCGTCGCGTTGAAGGTGCCGTTGCCGTTGCCAAGCAGTACCGAGACGTTGCTGCTGTTGACGTTCGCTACCGCCAGGTCGGACCAACCGTCGCCGTTGAGGTCGCCGATGGCCACGGAGTAGGGAGCTGTACCCGCCAAGTAGTTGACCGCAGGAGCAAAGGTGCCGTTGCCGTTGCCCAGTAGTACCGAGAGGTTGTTGCTGTTGGCGTTCGCCACCACGAGGTCGGGCCGACCGTCGGCGTTCAGATCGCCGATGGCTGCGGACACGGCCCCGTCGCCCGCCAAGGAGTTCACCGCACTGGCAAAGGTGCCGTTGCCGTTGCCCAGCAGTACCGAGACGTTATCGCCGATGAAGTTCGCCACCGCGAGGTCGGGCCGACCGTCGGCGTTCAGGTCGCCGATGGCGACGGAAGAGGGACCGGCACCGGCGATGAAGGTGACCGGCGGATCCATGAGCGGGCACTGCGCCCGCGCCGCCGGCACTCCAACAAACAGGGCGGCAAGACCAACCAGCGGGGCAAGGATTGATGCACGCAGTTGACGGAGATTCGAGGTCATGGGTTGGTCCGATGATGATGTGCGTGGAGGTGGTCGAAAACTTCAGGCAGGATTCAACAGGAGTTCTTCGGAGTGACGGCGTCTGGCGTTGTGGTCCGGGCTGGGGCTGGAGCGACCACACTGATGAAGGCCGCACTCGCTCGGTTGCTGGTGGTCAAGGGTTGCCGTCTGTGGTAAATACACCAACCACCAGCGCGGGCCGTCACGAAATCGGGACTTGGAAGCAAGTGACCAGCGAAAAACCGCCGGCGAGGTGAATGCTGTGAGTTTTCGGACGTGCCGCTTTCGCTCCCTACCACGAGGGTGGCGCCTGGACGCGCCCGCGATGTGCTGAAAGCGACACCCCCGCCTGGAGATGCCGTCGCTGGCACCGCCTTGTATACGTGCTGTGGAGCCGTCCGACCATCAGCGTCGCCAGCTGACCCGCGATGCAGCCCGTCACCGGTCAGCGGTTGCTCGGCAGGCGCGCGTGCCGGTGCTCAGCGATCCATCGATCCGGCAGCAGCGGCTCGAGCTCGCGGTCAGCTGGCCGATCGCCCCGTCGCGGCAGGCGGGGGATGTTCATTCCGTCCGCACTCTGATCTTGAAGCTCCAAGGTCAGCAGAAGCACAAATCGTAGAAGTAGGCACTTCACTGGTGATGGGTTCAACTGATCCTCGTTCGCTTTGGTGCCTTGCAGCCGCTTTCCGACCCCCATAGCCTCTCGTCCATGGAGATTTCACTCGATGGCGGCGGCTGGCGCATCAGGCATGACCCGCTTTCGCAAGGGTTGGTGGGAAGCGGCGCACGTCGCTGGCGGTGAGGGCGATTCGGGAAGTGGGCATGGCGATCAGGCAGGTGTGAGTTCGGAGGGCAGGAGGCGAATGTCAGGGCGGACCAGTTCAAGCGCGAAACGACGCTATCAACTGCCTCGCCCCATGGCGACGATGCTCCTCTTTGGGGCGTTGGTCGTTATCTTCGAGTCGTTTCAGCTCCAGGTGCTGGGCCGGATAGGGCTCACCTCGTCGCTCTTCGAACAGTCAATGGTGTATCTCCTGCTCGGCGTGTTCGTCGGCTACTGGGCAAGGCGCTTCGCATCTCGCCTCATCCATCGATGGGTTGATTTTGTGCAGCGGCGGCGTGTTGCCGGGCGCGAGCCTGCATCGTTCGAGCTGCTGATGTCGGCTTCGTCGATGAAGATGAGTATCGAAGCATTCAGCGAGCAATGGCAGAGCTACTTTGGCCGCCTTGGAGTCAATCCGCGGCTGCTTCGGTCTTCCGACACGGTGTCTCAGCTTGGAATGCGGCTGTTCACGTACGAGAGTGGCGACGAACGAGTGGATCGGAGCGTGACGTACATCTGGAGACCGGATCTGACGGTGGCCGAGCTGTTCGATGCGGCACAGGGCTTTCGCATGCCAGGAGGGAGGGGAGTCGCACCGCTTCGAATCTGGGTCAGACTGGGTTTCGAGTTCGCTGTGTTGACGCTCTTTGGGCTGAACATGGCGAGGGTCAATCCGGTGAAGTATGTTCAGCAGATGGGTTGGGCGTCCACGTCCGGCATGCTCACTTCATTGGCGTTTGAGCCGTACCACACGCTCGGCAGCAAATTTGAGCCACAGACGATAGAGTTTCTCCCGCAGTGGACGTATCGGTTTTCCGTTGGGGGCGTGGAGTTCACCGGAAGTTCGGTCGCTGAACTCACTGGTCCGATTGTCGAAGATGCGAGTTTGAAGCTGTTGCAGAAATTCTCCGGAGGAAACGGCTCAGTCGTCGTGCTCTACGATGAACGCGACAAGACGAGGAACGCGGCAACGCTCGAGAACAGGCCGCCTGAGTCAGGTAAGGTGCTGTATGGCCTCATCGTGTTCTGCGGAGCACTTTCGATCTGGTATGTGATTGATCTGATGGTTCAGTTGCGGCTGTGGCGAAGGCTTCGGCCCTGAAGGCAGGTGCCAGTGCGACCAGCATTCTGAAGGGCGGTCGGGACCGTTGCGGCCCGCGATGCAGGACGGCCTTGATTGCTGAATGCCGGCGAACTACTTCGACGCCGCGGGTGTGCCCGAGGCTCGCTGCCGGTATGCGTCGCTTGTCAATGGCGGTCCCTGAAGGGGCCTCGTTGGTCACAATACGCACGAACCAACCGCCCTCCTTCAGAGGGCCAATCACGGCGCACCCGCAACCAGGAGCCGCGCGGCGAAGCGCCGCTTGCTCCTGGCTATTCAACAGCGTGCCTTCGGCACGGACTTTGGCGAGTTCGTCAGTCCGAGTGGTTTGGGCGGGTTCGCTACCGGCATTCGCATGTGCCGCGGATTGAGGAACGCTCCAACGCGTCAGCATCTCGCCGAAAAACAACAAGGACCGGGCCTTGGAAGGTCCGGTCCTTGTGAAGTATCAGTGCCTTGAGCACGAATCAGCTGACCTTAGTCGGCCTTCTTCTTGCTCTTCTTCTCGGCCTTCTCGCCGTCGGCCTTGGGGGCCTTCTTGCCGGCATCGGCCTTGGGCTCGTCCTTCTTGTCTTCCTTCTTGGGGCCCCAGCCGACGACGCGGTTGGAGTCGTCGGGAAGCATCCAGGCATCGCGGCGGCGGCTGCGGCCACCCTCTTCGGCTCCGCCTGCACCGGCGCCAGCCTGAGCCTCTTCCTCAGCGGGTGCCGAGGAGGCCTTGGGCAGTTCGCGGTCGGCCTTGATGTGCACCTTGACGGTGGAATCAAGGTCGCTGTCGAGCTTGATATGCACATCGAACGAGTCGACGCGCTTGATGGTCTGGGTGATGCGCACATCGCGAGGGGAGACGATGTGGCCGAGATCCTTGAGTGCCGCGGCGAGGTCCTGCTGGGTGATCGCACCGTACAGAATGCCCTGGTCGTTGCAGGAACGGGTGAGGGTGATCTCGACGCCCTGGAGCTTGCCATTGAGGGCAATGCGCTCCTGGCGCTGTGCTTCGAGGAGCTTCTGTGCATCGGCACGCTTGCCGGCGAGTTCCTTCACCTTGTCGTCGCTGGGCTGGGTGGCCAGGTTGCGGGGGAGGAGGAAGTTGCGGGCGTAGCCGGTGCGGACGTTGACGACGTCGCCGACGATGCCCAGGCTTTCAACGTTTTCGATCAGGAGAAGTTTGAGACTCTTTGCCATTGCTACTGCTGTCCTTGTCTGCGGCAGGTGCCATCCCGAGGGCTGACACAGGCCGTGAAAGTTAGGAGCCCGATTCCGGACCGCCAGATTCCGGAACACCCGGGGGCGGTCATGTCGCGTTTGGGCCCCAACGCGAACGAACTTGAAATCCACCATGCCGCGTTTGCGGGCATGGTGGTGAACGTCACATCAATCAGAAGGGAATGTCATCGCCGGGCGGCATGGGCTCGGGCTCGCTGATGGCGCCCTGGTTCGAGGCATTGTTGCCGCGTGACCAGTTGCCGCCACCACCTCCGCCTCCTCCTCCGCCACCACCGTATCCCTGACCACCACCGCCACCACCGCCGCCACCACCACCCGGAGCTCCGCCAGGAGCGCCGACGAACTGGAAGGACTCGATGACGACGCGAAGCGCGGAGCGCTTGTTGCCGTCCTTGTCGTCCCACTGGTCGTACTTGAGGCGGCCCTCGATGAGGACGGGCTTGCCCTTGGTGAGGTACTTGGCCATGATCTCTGCCGTCTTGCCCCAGGCTTCGCAATCAACGAAGGTCACTTCTTCACGCTTCTCGCCCGAAGCGGTGGTGAAGTGGCGATTGACGGCAAGGCCGATCTTTCCGACCTGCTGACCGGAGGAGATCGCGCGAAGCTCGACATCGCGGGTGAGATTGCCCATCAGGATGACTTTGTTGAAACTGGCCACGAAAGGTCCTTTCAGAAGTTATGGTGCGATTGAACGTTGGTCAGCGTAGATCCCGTTAGGGTGCTGAGAAAAGCGTTCACCCACACCGACGAATCCTGGGGAGGGCGGAAGAGATCGAAAGAGGCGGAAAGGGAGTGGGGGATGGACTTAGACGGCGGGTGCCGGCTCGGTCGCAGCGGGCTTCTCGCCCCGGAGCTTGGCTTCGAGATCGAGTTCCTTGCGGCCATCCAGAGCGGTCATCTCTTCGATGGAGAGGTGATCAGCGCGGAGGATGAGGGCGCGGAGGACCTTCTCAGAGAGGTTGCAGTCGCGTTCGACGTGGGAGATGTCGACGCCGGGAGCCTTGAAGTAGGCGAGGATGTACACGCCGCGCTTCTGGCCCTTGATCTCGTAGGCGAGGCGCCGGTCATCCCACTTCTTCATGGCGATGATTTCAGCGTGACCACGGGCAAGGATTTCCTTGATGTGATCGACAGCTGAGCCCAGGTCGGCAGCGACTGCCTGGCTGAGGAGGAACATGGCTTCGTAGTTGTACACGCGCTTGTCTGACATGACTGGTCCTTCGAAATGGGCTTGCTGCGTTTCCCTTTGAGGAGCGGCGGCAGGCTGAATACCAAACTGATTGATGTGTGAACGGTTCTTAAGTGGCTGATGCGGGCGGAGCGGATTCGTCCGTCCGCGGCTGAGGCTTGGGTTGCCGTGGCGGGCCGGCGTTGGCGAAGTTCATCGCGTGGGTCAGTCCGCGTGCCGCGTACGTCTCGGCGGTCTTCACCGACTTGGTGATTGCACCTGCGAGCAGGGGCGATTCATCGTCGGTGAAGCGGGAGAGCACGTAGTCCGACTGATCCATGTGCGATGGCTTCCCCCCTGTGGGCTGCTGCCCGACGCCCACCCGCAGTCGCGGGTAGTCGTCGCGGCCCAGCAGTGTTTCGATGCTGGTAAGACCATTGTGCCCCGCGGCACCGCCGCCGGGCTTCAGCCTGACGGCGCCGGTGGGGAGGTAGAGGTCATCTACCACCACCAGCAGGTCCTGGACAGGATCGACCTTGAAGAACCTCACGGCCTCGGCGACCGAGCGACCGGAGAGGTTCATGAACGTGGTCGGCTTCATGAGCAGACAGCGTTCGCCGCCGATGGAGACTTCACTGGTCGCGGCCTGGAAGCGGGCTTTGACCGGAGATGCGTCGCCATGGGCGGCGCAGAGCCGGTCGATCACCATGAACCCGGCGTTGTGCCGCGTGTTGGTGTATTGAGACCCGGGATTTCCAAGACCAACGATCAGTTTCATAACTCCACGAACGGTTCAGGGTGAAAGGGACGCCACGGCGACGCGTGATTACTTCTTGGGGGCTGCGGGCTTGGCTGCACCGGCCGCGGGCTTGGCGCCTGCCGCGGGCTTCGCACCAGCTGCGGGCTTGGCGCCGGCTGCGGGCTTGGCTGCATCGCCTTCGGCGGGCTTCTTGGCGGTGAGGACTTCGGGCTCGGCGGTGCCGGTGGCGGCTGCCGTGGCTTCGCCGACCTTGATCTCCTGCTGGATCACGATCTGGGCGACCATCGCGTGCGAGTCGGTGACCAGACGCATGTCGGTGCCGGGGAGCTGGACCTGACCAGCGGTGATCGACTGATCAACGTCGAGGTCGGTCACGGTGACTTCGATGAACTCGGGGATGTCGAGCACCTTGCACTCGATGAGCAGTTCGTTGGTGGGGTGCATGAGGATCGCACCGGCCTGCTTGAGACCGATCGCTTCGCCGACCAGGTGGATGGCGACCTTGGTGCGGACCTTCTCGTTCAGATCGACGCGAGCAAAGTCGGCGTGAACGATGTTGGTGCCCAGGTAGTCAAACTGCAGTTCCTTGAGCAGAACGATCTGCTCCTTGGTGCCGGGCAGTTCGAGCTTGAAAACCTTGTCGCCGGCGTGGAAGTGGCTGAGCGCGGTGCGCGAATCGACTGAGATCGAGACCGGGTCCTGGCCGTGACCGTAGACGACGGCGGGGAGGCCGCCGGCCTTGCGGACGCGCTGGGAGTAACGGGAGCCGAGCTTCTCGCGGTGCTTGGCCTGCAGAACGGGAGTTTGTGCCTTCATGACAGTTCCTTTCTTTCTGACGTGCAAGCTGCCTGTGGTGCGGAACACTCATGTTCCGCGGCAGCGTGTGATACTTGAGACGTGACCTGACAATCCGAGATAGACGCCGCCAGCGACCGTCGCCGGGGCTTGAGTTCCTGAGACTAGCGTTTGGTTCCTGCGGTGAACTTGAACAGAGCACTCACGCTCTGGTTGTTGTGAATGCGGTGGATTGCCTGCCCAAGCAGACTTCCCACGCACAACTCGACGAGCTTGCCCCGCAGTGGCGAGCACCGCTCGGCGAAGGGGATGGTGTTGCAGACGACGACCTTGCTGATCGGGCTGGCCAGCAGACGCTCGACGGCGGGGCCGACAAGCACCGGGTGCGTCGCCGCGGCGATGACGTCGATGGCACCTTTTTCCATCACAAGCTTCGCGGCTTCAACCACGGTGCCCGCGGTTGAGATCATGTCATCGAACATCAGCACCGTCTTGCCGGCGACGTTGCCGATGAGGTTGCCGGTGACGACCGTCGAACCCGAAAGGCGACGCTTGTTGATGATCGCAAGCTCGCCGCCCAGCAGGTTCGCCATGCCCTCGGCCACCTTCACGTTGCCCACATCGGGGCTGACCAGGCAGAGTTCGCCCATCTCGCCCCGGTGCTTGGTGAAGTAGTCGACGAAGACCGGCGTTGCCGAGAGGTGATCGACGGGGATGTCGAAGAAGCCCTGAATCTGTGCGGCGTGCAAGTCCAGAGCGATGACACGCTGCGCCCCCGCAGCCGTGACCAGGTTGGCCACCAGCTTCGCGGTGATCGGCACGCGGCCTTCATCCTTGCGATCCTGACGGGCATAGCCAAAGTACGGCATGACCACCGTGATGCGCCCCGCGCTCGCGCGGCGGAGGCAGTCGACGAAGATCAGCAGTTCCATCAGGTTGTTGTTGACCGGCTCGCAGGTGCTCAGGAGCAGGTAGCAGTCACGCCCGCGAACATCCTCCTCGAGCTTGACGAGAATCTCGCCATCGGGGAAGTTCACGACCTTGGCGCGACCCAGATGAATGTCCAGGTACGAACAGACGCGCTGGCCAAGTTCCTGGCTGCCACGACCGGCGAAGATCATCATCTCCGAAACGTTCATGATGCTTGCACCTCGCGCTGCGCCGGGCGGGAACGGTAAATCCGGTCCACCTCGGCAAGGTCTTCGGGCGTGTTGATCGAGAGCACATCTTCCGGCGGCACCGCTTCAATCACCTCAACGCGCCGGCCGCCGGCAAGCAGCAGCTCGGGCACATCGGTGATGTAGTACTCATTGCTCACCGGGTTGCGCTTCACATCCTTGAGGGAGGAAAAGAGCGACCGCGTGTTGAAGCAGTAGTAGCTGGGGTTGACTTCGCGGATCTTGAGCTGTGTTTCCGTGCAGTTCTTCTGCTCGACAATCGCACGGAACGAGCCATCAGGATTGCGGTCGATGCGGCCGTAGCCGCTGGGGTTCTCAATCACCGCCGTCGCCAGCGTCGCCGAAGCCTGCGCCGAGGTGTGCACCTCAAGCACGCGGCGGAGCGTCGCGGCACGAATCAGCGGGCCATCGCCACAGAGCACAAAGGCATTGTCATTCTGACCAGCCGCTTCAAAGGCCGGCGCCGCACTCATCACCGCATGGCCCGTACCGAGCTGCTCGGTCTGAATCGCATACTCGACCTCGTAGCCCTGCAGTGCTTCACGCACCTTCTCTTGCTTGTAGCCGACGATCACGACGATGCGGCCCACGCCCGCAGCACGGCACGCATCGACCACGGCGCACACCATCGGACGGCCCGCGATGGGGAAGACCACCTTGGGAAGGTCCGACCGCATCCGCGTGCCCTTGCCCGCGGCGAGAATGATCGCCGAAAGTTGCGACGCGCCGGATTGTGCTGAAGTGTTCGCCATGGCTGATGCGCTCAGACAGATTCGCGTGCGGATGCATCAAGCCATCCGACAGACCGTGAAGTGTGTAAGCAGTTCGCCGCGGGAGACAGGTGAGAAACTGGTCGACTAGGACTCGAACCTAGAATAACAGGACCAAAACCTGCTGTGTTGCCAATTACACCATCGACCAATCAGTTGCATGATCAGGTGTACTGTCGCCGCACGAACTTCTGAGCGCTGCTCCTTCATTTCCAGGTCCGAATCAACTCCGGACGGTGCGTACCAGATTCGACCACGCCGAACGCCGTTCACCCTTCATGCTTCCGAAGGCAGTTGCCTGCCCGCGGCATCACGAACGATGCCCGACATTGGTTCGATTCGCGGTCGCTTCTGCACGCCGCCTGCACAGCAGGCCGGAATGAAGGGCGATTCCGCGGCAATCGTTGCCCGCCGCTGCCGCAATCACCTCGACGGTGCCGCGGTATTGGTGTCCTGCCCGCACGATTGATCGATGAGGATCAGCCGTACCCAGAACTCGGGCCAGAGCTGGATGGTCCATCAGCCGCGATGGGACCACCCCTGCCGCGCCTCGATCTGGTGTTTGTGACACCAGACGTCCGTCGCGGTCGGCTCTTCCAAGGGGGAGAATGATAGCAGTGCCCGTTCGTTGAGTCTCTGTTCGCACTCGCCCGCCAGGTCGGAATTTCATCCGAACGGAATGCGAAAGTGAAGCGGCGGCGTGCCAAGGAAG
>JBILUL010000186.1:0-9204 GCA_044371005.1 Phycisphaerales bacterium
TTCAGGCATCTATCAGTGCACGGTCCGTAATCCGTGCGGCACCACCTCGAGCAGTGCAGCGACCATCTCGTTCAATACCTTTCCGGGCGTCACCAGCGTTGCCCCTGACCACTTCTCATGCATCAATGGCAGCGGGCTGATCAACGTCATTCCCTCCAACTCGGGTCCGGGCCCAGTGAGTTACCAATGGTGGGGCCTCTTCCCCCGAGGACCGTTCCTGCGCTGGACGGCGCTGACCGATGGGACGACTGCCTTTGGGACAACGTTCTGGGGCACGCGGAGCTCGGTCCTGCAGTTTGCCAACGCGCAGCCCGCCGCAGCGACGCAGTATTACTGCAGCATCACCAACAGCTGCGGTAGCTTCAACGCTCCGCCGATCACCATCTACGTACCCACGGCCGCACCGGTGATCCAGAGCCAGCCTCAGAATGTGACCGGATGCCCCTCGCTTCCCGCATCCACCACCGTCATCGCCGGACTTGCAAGCAACGCGCCCTTCATCTACCAGTGGCAGGTTGAAGTGTCGCCCAACAACTTCGTCTTCATCTCCGACGGCCCCATCACCTGGGGCGGGTGCGGGCATGTCTCAGGCACGGCCACACCGACGCTCACGCTCACGCCCGACCCGGTCCTCAATGCGGAATCCGACGCTCGCTTCCGCTGCATCATCAGCAACGGATGCAGCTACGTCCTCACGAACCCCGTGACGATGAACTTCTGCCCGGGCGACTACAACTGCGATGGAGGCGTTGACGGTGACGACATCGGCGTCTTCTTCAATGATTGGGCCAACGCGGCCCCCACCGCCGACCTCAACTGCGACGGCGGAATCGACTTTGGTGACTCTGATTACTTCTTCCTGCACTGGGAAGGCGGGTGCTGATACGACACCCCCACCCCGCTCGGTCCGACACGCGGCTATCTCAGATCGACGAACTGCGTCAGGTCCGCGGCTTTCTCCGCACGGTACAGCAACTTCACCCGCCCAGCTTGCTTTGATTCGATGATGAACCGGTAGATCACCGACCCGCGGCCGGGCACGCCTGCGCCATTCTGAACGCGGGCCGGTTCATGCGAGATCGGCTCCGGAGTCCGATCCATCCACCCATTCATCCTGAACGCCGCCGCAACGCGCGCCCCCTCAGCCGATGGCTCCACCATGAGCAGATCACTCGCGCCGATCCCCTTGCCGTTCGCATGCTCGCTGCGGGTAGGAATCAACTGGCTGTTGCCGATCTCGATCGTCACCGCCCAGAGCCCCGAACCCAGCGACTCGACCGAGTCCCGCAGCACCGAAAGCCGCGGCGTCTGATCCGCATGATACATCGTGAACGCAAAGTTGCGGTGACACTCCTCTTCCAGAAGGAACGTCGGCGTATTGCGACTGGCCCACTTGTTCATGCCACCGATGAACACCTTGCCATGGACCGGATGCTCAAACTCCCGGTACTCGGTGAACAGCTGTCCAAAAGCCATCCGATCGCGCCAGAGCCACTGCTGCTCCTCCGTCGGGTTGGCCTGATCGCGCTGAAAGTACTTGGCCGGAGTCCACAACTCGTTCGTGAAGGAGAAAATGCCCAGTGATTCGGCCGTCCAGTTCACGAATCCGCCATGCACCGTGTAAAGGTCCTTGTGGATGACCATCGAGCGGTAGTACGGCAGCAACTGCTCACCGACTCTGGCGATCTGGTCATAGACCCGCACATCGCCGCCCGGATAGGAAGATTCGCGAAAGCCCGCACCCGGCCCCCGGAGAATCATTCCGCCAGCGTTGTGATACGACTGCGCCGCCGCGATGTTGGGCCTGGCCTCGATGAACGCACCAACGGCGCGAGTTTCAGGAGCAGAGAACGGATAAGGCCCAGCTCCTCCCTGCACATACTCGGGCAACCACCCCGCCGGCCAGTTGCGGTTCATGTCGTCACCGCCGACCGGGTCCTCGTTGATCAGTCCATCACCGTCGTTGTCGAGCCCTTCCTCGCCCAGATTCGTCCAGCCACCCGGCGGCTTGTCGGACGCAACGCGACGGAAAATCCGCGGATCAGTCGCATCCCGCTCCCATCGCCCCTGCGGATCCTGCTTCCACATCTGCGTCACGCTGCCATCACCGTCCAGGTCATCCGGACCATCCTCATCCATCTGGCCATCCCGATCCTGATCCTCGGGCCGACGATTCGAACGATGATTGTGCGGCGATGAAGGACCATTCAGCCACGCCACGCGGCTGTCAGGATTCACCATCGGCAGCAGATGGAACGAACAACGGTCTACGAGCTCGGTCAGGGACTTGTTGGTCCCGTACGCCTTGGTCAGATACCACGCTGTGTACAGCACGGCTTCCGCAGACTGCACCTCATTGGCATGCACGGCACCGTCGATCCACATCGCAGGCTTGTCCTCGATCGGACCACCCTTGCTCGTACCGATGGTCATGACCAGCAGCTCGCGCCCCTCAAGGCTCTTCCCGATCGACTCCACGCGGCAGACTTCCGGATACGCCGCCGCGAGATCCATCAACGCCTTGTCGATCTCCTCGACCGTGTGGTATCGATTGAAGACCAGATCCACCTTGGACGCAAGATCCTGCTGGGCAATCGCCACCCCGGCACAGGCCACCATGCACGCACACGCCCCGACCGCTGCACCAGATGTCGAGAATCTCATGGCTTAGCCTCCTCACCGACCGTCAACGGAATACTCAGCTCCACGGGTTCCATCATCGGATCCGTGATCCGCACCTTCAATGAAGTGCCATCATCCGCCCGCACGGTCCACGACGTGTCGAAGATGCCTCCGTCGGGGGCAATGGCCTCCGCTCGAACGATCTTGCGACCTGCCACCAATCGCGATGGTTCAATATCAAGCGTCATGA
This sequence comes from Phycisphaerales bacterium, assembly GCA_044371005.1. Lineage (GTDB taxonomy): Bacteria > Planctomycetota > Phycisphaerae > Phycisphaerales > UBA1924 > UBA2402. The sequence goes on from JBILUL010000186.1 coordinate 2,873, forward strand.
TCGTCGGGAGCTTCGCCCGTGACTTGGCACCGATCGCCGCACGAGTGGCCATCCTCCCTGTATTGGCGAGGCGAAGGTCGATCCTCCAGAGCCCTGGCCCCAGACGCGTCACCCACGTCCTTGGCTCAATCACGGCAAACCGCGAAGCCAACTCACCCAGGAACTCCAATTGCTGGTCAATCAGACGCGTCAGCGCCCCCTGCGGCGCATTCATCCTCGCCCCGGGCACGAACCCACCAATCTCCACCTCTCCCAGTTGCGGATGCTTCCACGGCTTCCAATCGACAAATCCCGGCAGGTCCTTGTGCTCCTCGAAGTACCGGAGCCACTTGCTCTCATCCGACTTGGCTTCGGGCCTGGGCGCGACCGCCGGCGTTGCCTCAGGTTTCGGTGTAGCCGGATCGGGCTCGGGAGCCGCTGCAGGAGCCGACGGCTTGACACCACCTCGCTTCTCTTCCTTCACCAGATCAGGCCGCACCCACACCGGCGTTCCGAAGGCAGGAACTCCCAGGTTCGTGTACGCCCAACTCAGAAACGAGCCCGCTGAATCAGCATTCGTCGACTCATTGATTCCAGTGATCTCCTTGAATCTCGCAGAGATCGCCTCGTACATCGCCTTGTCGTCGCCTTCAATCCCGAGCGGCACCTGTCCGGAAGGATCCATCTTCCCGGCCTCAGGCACGCTCACCAGCGTGTCATGGCGACCGAATACGACAACGCTTGCGATCTGAGGATGGGCCTGGCACCACTTCGCCAGCGCGAGCGTCTCGTCCGTCTGCAGTGGCCGTTGCCCAGCACCATCACGAAACTCCGGCCAGAACCCCGGCCACTGCTGATCAAGGTCAAGCCCGCCACCACCGCTCCCGGCAACGCCGTCCTCATTGAAGCGGCCATCTCCATCATTGTCGATCCCTTCGATCAGGACCGCATAGACCGGACGTTCAGCCTTCGCCGAATCCGGTGCCCTCATGAGCTGAGGGAAGTCAGAATCGGCGCAGAGCGTCGCCACGAGACCTGTCGACGGCGCCGGCGACTTCACCCGCATCATCAGAACTCGACCATCGCCGTCGAGATCGTCGCCGCCGTCCTCGCTCATTCGGCCATCGCCATCCGCATCGCTGGCAAGCACCAGCCTGCCGAAGTCCGCAGCAGGCCCGCTTCTGGCCAACCCATCCGGGTTCAAGCAGGGCAGGATCGAGATCGATGCACGCGCCAGCCATGCCGGCGGCGATGCAGCGAGGCGTTCTGCAATCGCGAGCGCCACTTCAATGCCCGTCTGATGCCGGGCGTCGCTGCCGGCAACCAGCAGCAGTGTGGGCACTCGCTTGCCGAGGGTCGCCGGATCACCAATGGTGATCACCTGGATCGGTCGGCCACCGGCAGACGTGGCGAGCGTTTCGAGCCGCGTCGAAGCGCTGTGAGCCGAAACAACAGCCGCCAATCGCGCGTCGATGGAAGCAGGATCGACGTCCGCGATGGACGATGCGCCGAGTGCTCCAACAAGCAATGCTGCGTAAATCATCGGGCAGAGCGTAGGGGCAGTCCGCTTGCCGGGATCATCCGCCGGGGCATCTCACCCCGGCCCATGAGAAAACGCCCGCAGTGCGGGCGCTCTCACAAAGGGCAGCGGTTGCTGTGCGGTCGCCTCCCATCATCAGCGACGACGACGGACGGCAAAGCCCGCAGCTGCCGCCAGCGCCATGCTGGCGCCGGGGGCAGGAATGAACCCGACATACTCGGGCCGGTGGACTTCGCCGCGCTGCGTCATGGAGTTCACCCAGGCCGATCCTTCGATCACGCCCTGGAAGGAAACCGACGCGGCAGGAGCAAGCAGGGCACCGTTGAACGCACGTCCGCCCAGGTTGATGCTCGTCGCTTCATGGAAGTTCCACAGAACGCGGGAACGTGCGAAGCTCGATGTGAAGGCTCCAACGAAGTTGCCGTCCGTCCAGTTGATGGTCGTGCCCGAAACGTTGATGATCACGCTCGAAGCGCCGTTCAGCGCAAGATCCATCTGCTGGACACGGTTGTTGCTGAACACCGCAGCGCCGTTGACGTTGAAGACCGCAACGCCGTTGCTCCCGGCAACGGCACTGAAGTTGATGGGGCCGGGCTGCGAAGAGGGAATCGACACCGTGTTGGTGGCGGCCAACCCGCTCAGGAACGAGGAAGTCGAGACCATCTGGCTGCCGAATGCAGACACGGCCAAGCCCGCGGCGGGATCGGCGATCACCGAACCGCCACCGTTCATGTTGATGTTGCCCGAACGCGTACCGCCAAGACGGACATTGCCCGCATTGACATTCATGTTCTGAACGCCGATGTTGCCGCCAACGATCACGGAATCGACCGAGAGATAGCTGCTCGGGGGCGTCAGGCGAATGCCATAGTTGGACGCCGTACCACTCAGGTTTCCGCCGATGGCGGTGCGACCTTCAACTTCCGAAGTGGAGTCGAGATTGCCACGAACCACCAGATTGAAATCAGAAAACGTGCCCGCCCCCATCGCGCTGGCGGACACAACCGAAGCCGCGCATGCCGCGGCAAACTGCGAACGAATCTTCATGCCCTGCTCCTCACCCCACGAGTGCCGCACAACGGCACTCGCTGATCCATGATGTCCCAAACACAAACCCGGGGGAAACACCCGGCCAGCCCGGCGGGGCTGATCATGAACCATCGACCTGAAAGATCTACAGGTCGAATGCACGGGCGGCAAGCCGCGGCGAGTCAAAACTGCGCAATGGACACCGATCGGGCGTCACCGATGTTCGTGCCTGATGACGATCGGACATCCAGATGAGACCGGGCACAATCCAGCATCGCCAATGAAGATGATCCAGTCGGATTTGGCGAGCCATGCATGAGACTGTTGCGATGAGCAAAAAGCAAAGCCCGCCCCCGACGAACTCGATGGAGCGCGTGGGGGGCGGGCAGGGTGTGGGTCAAGTGAGACTGGTTCAGCAGCCGCCGGCTTCCCAGACCGTGAAGAACGCACCAATGTCGCTGCCGTCAACGCCGCCATCCTGATTCACGTCCGAGCAGCCCGTCGAGACTTCCCAGTCGCTGAAGAACGCCGCGATGTCGCCACCGTCGACGCCGCCGTCCTGATTGAAGTCAGCAGCACACGGGCAGGCGTCAGTGCAGCCGTCGCGGGCCACGAGGCGGTTGGCAGGCTGGCCATTCACGGTGATGAACGAGCCGCCAGCCCAGAGGTTCGCGCCCTCTGGCATGATGCGGATCACTTGGGCATTAGCCCCACCACCGACCGTCGTCCAGATGCCACCCTCGAGTCGATAGATGCACCCAAGCGCCGTCTGCGTGCCGCCGGCGTAGAGCTTGGTGCCGGATCCATCATCGAACGCCGCGAGGCTCCATGTGCGGCCCGTGAGTGCCTGTCCGACGGGTGACCACGTGAGACCGTTCCACTTGGCCGTTGCGCGATTGATGCCATCGGCATTGACACGCAGGTTGGTGCCGCCGATGTAGAGCGCGGGGCCGGTGCCATCGTCGTGAACGAGCATGCAGTCGATCTCGGAGGCCGCGGTTCGGGGAGCAAGGTTGGTGCCTACCGCAGACCAGGTCGAGCCGTTCCACCGTGCAATCATGTTGATGGGTGTGCCATTGATCGCCGAGAATCGGCCACCGATGTAGAGTTGGCTGCCGCCACCTTGACCATCATCGAACATCGCCATTGACATCACGAGCGGGTTCAAGCCGACCAGCGTCATGGAGGTAGCCAGGGGTGTGAGCGTCGTGCCGTCCCACGAGGCGATGCATCCTGCGGGTTGACCGGCAATGGTCTCAAAGCCGCCGCCGATGTAGAGCTTCTCCGTCCCTCCAATGGCCTCACTGGAAAGCAGCGTCCACACGGCGTTGACGCTGTCAAACGCCCAGCCAGTGCCCAGCGAGTGGAACGCGGCACCATCCCAGCGAGCGATGCTCTTGGTGTCCGCCAGACCGGCCGCATCCGCGAAGAAGCCGCCGACGATGAGATCCCCGCGGTAGTGGGCAAAGGACGTTCCGAATCCGTTGCTGATGCCACTACCCAGACCAGCTCCAAAACTGGACCACGTATTGGTGGACCGGTTGTAGCGACCGAGGAACTGCGTACCGGCAACACCTGCAACGTTGGGGAATGAGCCGCTGGCGACAAGGTCACCCTCGTAGATGGTCATCGCACCGACGTAGCCGCTGGGCGCACCGGGAATGCCGCTGGTGTAGTCCCAGGTCGGTGTGCAGGTCTGACCCATTGCCACTGGCGTGGTGAGACTTGCCATCAGGATGAACAGAGTGGTACGCATGTGAACTCTCCATATGCAATCAACGCGAACCCCGGAACGAAAGTCGGTTCGACAGATCAGCACTCGCGCGGTACCGAGAGTCGCCGCACGCAACAACGAGCGGCACACGAACGGTACGGGGTCTTGGAACTGCACGAACTCCGCCCCCCTCACAACCACCGAAGATGCCGATGACGCCGCGGATATGCCCGCCTGTACGCAAGCTGCAAGAGCGTGATGTTCAGCATCAACGAGGCTCCCTGCGGTCGGCAAGATCTCCTGACTGAAACATCAATGTGGCAGGCCACCACAGTGCCTGTTCACATGCTGGTCGCCTCAGCACTTCGCTGACTGGCCGCCAAACCGCTCCCGCGCCCCGCCTACACAGATGACCCAAGACGCAACACCATGTCGCCATCTTCATTTCAGGCAACTTCACTCTGAACGAATGTCCGAAGCCATAGCAGATCTCAAACCACAAACTCCTGGGCAACTCTGTGTCCAATCGGTGGGGATCGACTGCACGATTCAACGGCTGCAAGGGCAAGCTCCTTGCTGAGGCAAACTCGCGTGCCCCCTCATCCCGAATTGCAGGATGCATCCCATCCGTGGCAGGCCGTTCATCGCAACGCCATGTCGACACGCAAGTCTTGCCCTCTTCGTGATCAGAGGAACTTCAGGAACCATCCTGAGGCACTCGACATGTACGTGCAGCGGTGCTTGGGGAATCTGATCCTCACCCACCGATCTCCCCGCAGCCACGATCAGGTCCAGAATCGCCGCGGCACTTGGCCGATTCGGTGGCGCCTTTTCCACCATTGAGCTGACGACCATTCCAACCGGGCGAGAATCCCTTGGCAACTGCGGAAGCAGCGGCTCGCGGCACGTCAGGTGGATGCTCTCAACGGATCTGTGGACAAGACTAGACTGAACTGCATGAATCCATGGAACGGCAACGACCTTGCCTTGATCCGGCCGGCACTCACGCTGCGTGAAGAGTTCATCTCGTTCTGCCGCGAGTTCCCGCCGGCCACCTCGATTCCCGGCATGGGTTGCCTCAACCCCGACGATTGTGAAGCATCCATCCAGGTCGAGCGTCTTCACGCACAAGGCGAACGGCTCCCGACCGGATGGGTCCCGTCTCGCACCTACTGGCTCGTGCGAGATCACAGCACGATCATCGGAACGATCAATCTGCGCAGCGTGCTGACGCCAGCCCTGCTGGCTGGAAGTGGCCATATCGGGTTTTCAGTGCGTCCGACCTGCCGCGGCCAGGGCTTCGCAGGAGTGATGCTCCGCGGCTGCCTCAAGATTGCCAAAGCAGATGGAATGGAGCGTGTTCTGGTCACGTGCGACCGGTCGAACATTGCTTCGGCCCGAGTGATCGAACGGTGCGGGGGGCAGCTCGAGAATGAAGTTGAACTGCTGGGAAATCCGGGATCCTTGACCCGACGCTACTGGATCAATCTTGAAGGTGAGCCGCGTGGCGACTGATGAGGTCGCATCACTCTCTCTCGATGCCAGTTTCCTCGCAACCGCAAACTCGTGCATCGTGATCGCAGCGATGGAGCAGCCGGTTCACCCGTCGCTCACCCACCCCAACGGTCAGTTCCAGAACGGTCAGTTCCAGGGCCCATGACTCGGCGGGCCGTTGAAGCGGCTGCGAGACAGAGCGCCGTGACGGGGAGAACCAGCCTGGCGGTGGCCTGACCGGGAAAGAGAGCCGCGGCGACTGCTCAAGTGACATGCAAAAACAACAAGACCCGTCGTGAGACGGGTCTTGAGTACGGATTACTCCGTGTATGAGGCAAACAGTTGGGGTCCGCTTGATCGATCGTTACCGACCGACTATCCGCCGGAGTGTTGATTGCTCAACGTTGTCCATGTGGCAGACGAGAATGTGTTGACTTACATCTGGCGTCGGATTACTCCAGACGACAGACCTAAGGAAATCCCTTAGAAAGGAGGTGATCCAGCCGCAGGTTCTCCTACGGCTACCTTGTTACGACTTCGTCCCAGTCACCGATCTTGCCGTGGGCACTGCTGAAA
>JBILUL010000043.1:0-32974 GCA_044371005.1 Phycisphaerales bacterium
TCCAGTTCGCCATCATGGCCACCGTCTGGGTTGAACTCACCGTCATCTCCCTGGTCGCCATCATGGCCTCCGCCACCGCCATCAGCAAGGAACGCGAAGATGGCACCCTGGACCTCCTCCTCACCACCCCCATCACCGCCTCCTCCTACCTCACCGGCAAACTCCGCGGCCTCATCGCCTACCTCCTCCCACTCCTCTGCGTCCCCCTAGGCACCCTCGCCCTCGCCGGCCTCTTCGTCCTCGTCGGCGGTTTCGCCCGCAGCGGCGGCATCGAAGTGGGACCCAAGACCTTCAACGGCGCGGGCGTCATGTTCCCGGTCATCCTCCCCGAAGCCGGACTCCTCGCCACCGTTGCCACCCTCCCCTTCCTGGCCTTCTGCGTCATGGTCGGCCTGCAATGGTCCCTCAAGAGCAAGGGCACCCTGGGCTCCATCGTCGGAACCGTCGGCGTCGTCGGTGCCATCTCCGGCGTCGTCGGCCTCTGCGGCTGGAACGCCAGCGAAGGCCTCGCCGGAGTCGGCCCCGTCTTCGGCTCCCTCAGCCCCGCCTCACTCATCGCCGCACTCATCACCCCCGCCGATCGACTCGGCGATTCTCTCACCCGCCTTGGCCTCACGCAGACCCGCATGTCGCTGGGAATCGGCGCACTCGTCGCCGCGGCGGTCTACACCGCCATCTGCTACGGCATCCATGCCAACATGGTCCGCACCTTCGACATGACCGTGCGCAAGCTCGCCGGCAACAAGTAATGCGAATTCACATCGGTTTCAGGGCGGGCATCGTTGGGTGGTTTCGTCCGTCGACGGAACTTCGGTACACGAAGCCTGAGGCTCCATCGTCCGGAGTGCAGCGTCTTACAGGCCGCAGGCCTGAACGTACGTAGCCGGGGCGTGCTGCGAGGCTTGCCGAGCGAGCACCCCCGGAAACACATGCGATGATGGTGCCGCAGCCTGCAAGGCTGCTCGTGGAAGATGGCTACATGTGATTCCCACGACGACCCCTGTCGGGGTCGCGGGGATCACGCCGCCATCTTCCGGTGGTGTCGTCGCAGAACCGACGACACCACCGGCTACGTTCGGTCGAGCCCTTGCGGGCTGAAGGAAGTGGCGAATGCCGGGTACTCGCAAGAGGCATGCACGTTCCCGCTGCGTGATCGATATCACTTCAAACTCCCCCCCTCCACTCTTCGTGTCTTGATCCTGTCCATCCTGTCTATCCATGTTCTCTCCTCTGCGAAGACATGGAAACATGGATGTACAGGATGTACAGGATGGGGAAAGAGGCAGAGCAAGAGCCTTGAGAGCGCGAGTCGGGGGGCGAGGGGGGCGAGGGGGGGGTGCAATAATGCGACGACCCTGTCCCTCGTGCTGCCGGACGCCCCACGCCGCCCTTCCTACGCTCACCCCCTCTCCATGAAACCGCAGGTCAAACTCTTCACTGATGGCGCATGCTCGGGTAACCCAGGACCCGGCGGCTGGGCCTACATCCTCACGCACCCAGCCAGCGGCAAACAACGCGAAGGCAGCGGGGGCGAACGCGAGACCACCAACAACCGGATGGAACTCTCGGCGGTCATCCACGGCCTCTCCGCCCTCAAGACCCCCACCAACGTTCTCCTCTTCTCCGACTCCAAGTACGTCCTGGACGGCCTGGAAAAGTGGATCATTTCGTGGAAGAAGAACGGCTGGAAGACCAGCACCAAGGCACCCGTCAAGAACGTGGACCTGTGGCAGACGCTTGACGACCTGCGCCAGAAGCACGACATCGAGTTCCACTGGATCAAGGGCCACGCAGGCCACCCCGAAAACGAACGCTGCGACCAGCTCGCTGTCATGGAAGCCCAGAAGTTCCAGTGACCAGTCGTTGCTGACTGCCACGTGCCCGGGTGTCGCGCGATACCCTTGCACCCATGAAGACCCTCCGCCGCGGCGTCATCATGGCCCTCTTGCTCGCGTCTCCCTGCTTAGCCCAGGAACTCGCCGGCCCCAAGGTCGAATCCGCCGCGGCGGCCCCGTCACTGATTCAGCGTGACTTCGCCGGCACCATCACGCGGCTTGACACCCTCCCCGAAGAAGCCGCCACCAAGCTCCTGACGCTCACGCCCCAGGAACAGGCCGCCATCGACCTGATCCTGGCCGAACGTGCCGCGATCTTCGACAAGGCCGTGGGCGAAAACTACGAACTGGTGCTCCGCCTGCAGGGCTTCCGCGAAGCCAAACTCCCCGAACGCCTTGCCATGCTTCGCGAGTGGAATGCCGCGTTGCGTGAACTCAAGGCCCATGGGAAGCTCATTGATGAACTCGCCGCGGGCCTTTCCAAGGACAACGCCGCCCAGTTCCGCCGTCTCGTCACCGACTACCGAGAAGGCATCATCGCCCAGACCATGAAGGGCAACGATGCGACCGGCGAAAAGCCGATGGCTCGCCAGCAGGCTCAAAGCCGCGAACATCTGATCGAACTGGGTCAGGAAATCAAGCGAGCCTTCGATCGCCGCATCGCCGAGGGCAAGAGCAACATCGAGCAGCTCGTCAAGACCATCGACGCTACCCCCGAGCAGCGCGAGAAGCTCGAATCGATTTCGCTGGACTACGCGCAAAAAGCACTGGGGAAGCCCACCAAGCAGCAGAAGGCCGCCCTCATCCGCAGCATTTTCGAAGTGCTCACACCCGAGCAACGCCGAACGGTTGTTGCGGAGTATCTGGGCAAGAAATGATCTGGAACACACTGAGCTCCTGCGTAGATCTGCGTCCATGGGTCAAGAACTCAGGTTCCATCACGATTGTTGGAGCCGTTCTCTTCAGGCCGAAAGGCCTGGTAGTTCGTAGCCCGGGGTGAAGCACGGCTTTGCGTGCGCCACCCCGGGTGAGCGCGAAGAAGATCCCCCGCACACCGAAGGTGTGCAAGTTGGGGAGCGTGGAGGCGATTGGTGTTCCGAACGTCCGCTCCGGCGCGAACATCTTCGGCGTTCGCGCATCGGTGTCGTCACGAATGCCACTTGCACGCCTCCGGCGTGCGGGACGTTTTACAACGACTGTCTTGGGGTGGCGCACGCAGAGCCGTGCTTCACCCCAAGCTGTGTACTCAAAGGCCTCACGGCCTTGAAGAGTTCGGATACCAGACTATGTGTGGAGCGCCTTCTTCAGACCAAAGGCCTGCAAGTTCGCAGCCCGGGGTGAAGCACGGCTTGCCGGGCGCCACCCCGGGTTGACGGTGATGAAGAATCCCCGCACACCGAAGGTGTGCAGGTTGGGGAATGCAGACGCACTTGGCCTTCGGTGAACTCGGAACAACGCGAACGTACGGGAAGCCGCTCAGCCCCCGTTGGCCTTGCGAAGTTCCGCCATCGTCTTCTTGAGCTGACGCTGGAGCATGCTCACCCGCAGCAGGCTGCGAACGCGCGTCACCAGTTCGAGGCGATTGACCGGCTTGGTCAGGAAGTCATCAGCGCCCGACTCAACCGCCCGCTCCACATCTGAGACTTCATTGAGTGCCGTCACCATCACGATGGGCAGGTCGGCGGTTGCCGGATCCTTCTTGATCTTCGCACAGACCTGGAACCCGCTCATGCGTGGCATCATCACGTCCAGGAGGATGAGGTCGGGGCATTCCTTGGCGACCTCATCGAGTGCTTCCACCCCGTCGCGGGCCTGCCGCAGCGTGCATCCAAGGTCCTCCAGGTAGGCAAGGAGCAACTCAAGGTTCTGCTCGTTGTCATCCACGAGCAGGACATTGCACTTGGAGATATCCATCACATTGGCAGCGGACGTTGGCTCTGACATACCCGACTTTAGGACTCCCCGCCGCGTCCGGGCAGATCCCGCCAAAAGCAAAGCGGGGCCCCGGACTGTGGTCTGCGAGGCCCCGCGCACACTTTCCCTTCAGGATTCACCATCACCGGACCGGCAGGGGCTCCTGCGATCCCGGCATCAGCACCCGGGCCTTGCGATCTCTCGCCCAGCCCATCGCCTCGATCACCATCGACCGCTGCGCCACCCGGACCTTCCCGTCACCATGGTCGGCCCAGACATTGACCAGGTGAACGACATGTCCCTGCTGCTCAGCCGCGGCGAGCATCGCCGCGAACAAGCCCTGGGCCTCCAGCACCGCGGCCTGATCCGCACCCCGCATCGGCGGGACGTACGAGGCCGAAGCACCAAAGTCCCCGACATCGCCGATCAGGACCAGCATGCCCGGTGCTTCATCCGCCGCGAGCACCTCCAGCAGTGCATCGGCACACTGCTCCTGCACATCGCCATCACGCTCACGGATCAGCACTTCATCCACCACCGCCGCGGCGACATCAGCACGCTGCGACAACCGCTTCGCCGCAGCCTCCACCTCAAACCCGCTGCTGAATCCGCCATGCACCAGATACACGCCCTCTTCGCCGCCAAGTCGTTCAACGACCGACGCGGAAGGTGCCACGTGCATCGCCAAGACCTTGCGCACCCACGAGTCAGGCACGCCCGGCTTGAAGCTCACGATCAGGCCATCAGTGGCGTAGCTCGCGCCACCCGCCTCGCCCTCATGCAGCCACGAGGCGAAGATGCCACGCTGAGAGAGCATGCCCGCCAGCGCCGCCGCGGCATGGCCATCGGCATACCGGGCAGGAAGTGCCACAGCCCGCCACCCATCGACCGGCAACAGCGTCATGCCGGCACCCTCCATGCCCAGATCGGCAAGAACGAGCGCCACCTGATCGTCGGGCAACTCACTGAAGAACGCGAGTCTGGCGGTCGAAGGGTCGTTACCGGTGCGCACTCCGCCGCGGCGTCCATCTGACGGATCCGCGACGATCGGCATCGGAGCCACCTCATCAACTCCAACCCCCGCGTCATGGCGGCCAGAACCACCACCGACCACTTCGACCGGCGAGGGAGCGACCGGGCCCGCATCCACGTGCTTGGAATCGGTGGGATTGCTGCCATCGCGTCCGGTCGGGCAGGCCGGGGAGATGTATCGCAGGTCGATGCCGCGGGCGGTCATGATGATCGACCGGTCCGCCACATCGATGCGACCATCGGTGTTGACATCCGCACGGATATGGAAAAGGTTCTGCGGATCAATCGGATCCGTGCCCATCAGCGACAGCACGCCGCCCACATCGGTGTTGTTCGTGCGCTGATCGCCCGAAGCATCGCCGATGATTGCGCTCACTCTGACCCGCGCATTCTCCTGGAGGAAGTTGCCGGCCAGATCTCGCACGCCCACCAGCCCGATGCAGTAGGTCGCGCGGTCGGGAAGCGCGGGCGAGAAGTCGATCACGCCGTACGCTCCATCCGCGGCGACTTGCGCCGTCACGCTGATGCCCGAAAGATCGGTCTGCGTGCCATCGAGGTTCTTTCCCTCGATCGTGACATTCGCAGCCGTGAAGCTCGATTCGCGAACCGATTCATTGAACTGCACCACCAGGTGATGCAAGCCATCCTGACGAGGCTCGGAGGTCGGCGTGGTGCCGATGAGTTCAAGCCCCAGCCCACGCAGGGTGTCAACCACCTCTGGCGCGCCGGTGTGATCGGCCAGCGACCTCCAGGAGAGCACGCGAGGGGGCGTGCCATCGGGATGGAACTCAAGCGTGTACTCGCCCGGTCCATCCAGATCGAAGATATGGATGTAGCGCTGCGGCTCCGGAGCCTCGCCCCGTGGCCGCTTGATGCGTTTGGTCTGCCATGCGTTCCAATCCGCAGCGACGATCTTGCCGTCGGACCGCACGACGCGTGCCAGCGGATAGCCGCCATCGAACGGATCATTGATCCGCAGATAGAAGTAGCCGCTTGGCGAATGGATGGTCCGAACCGTGGCGCTCAGGCCACCCGAACTGACGGTGACATCCTCATCGAGCAGTGCGGTCACGGTCTGGATCGAACCATCCGAGAGGTGAACGCGGTCGGGGAGGCTGCGCAGGTCCGGCCGGTCATCGGTGAGGAAGTCCGGCAGGGTGTCGTCGCCTTCCTCATCGGTGCGGACGACATGACGCAGGCCGAAGATGTCGACGGATTCGATCAGCGAGAGCCGCGGATCGTTGAGCGGGTCGATGTGCTCGAAGGTCGCCGAGTAGGACCGGAACTCACCCTGGAGCGTGGAGGTCATGAGCCAGCGGGCGACGTTGGTGCCCGTGAGCGGCGCGATGTCGCCCAGATCGACGTTCAGCGACGGCGAGACCGTGTTGCTGCCCACCTGCGTACCGATGATGTCGAACCCGATGATGAGCCCCTTCTCATTCTCGATGATCTTGGGCTCCGACGAGGCGATATGAACCGTCTTGGCGATTCCTGCACCGGTGTTCTTCACCAGCAGTCCCAGCGAGAAGGGGATCGAAGGCTCGATGATGCCGGGTGTGAAGGGGTCGTCGGCAAAGACTTCCTTCTCAAGGAAGTACGAAAGCTGGAGGTTGGGATTGGGCAGCACCGTGATTTCAACCGGGAAGAGAGGGTTGATGACGGTCTGGCCGTTGAGCGAGTAGGAGAACTCGCCGCCCACGTAGGCCCGGGTCGGTCCGCCGGGTGCGGCCTCATCAGTGGGAATCAGAATCCACGAAGCGCTGCCGGTCTGGCCCGAGGCCAGCATGCCGGTGCCATCCACCGCATTGAGGTTGGTCAGCGCGGGTTCGCGGATACCGAAGGCATTGGTGAGGTCGTTGCCATCTTCATCGCGGACGATGATGTGCACATCGATGTTGTCGAGTGCATCGCCGCCGGGACCGCCGCCATTCTCGATCTCGAGCGTGGCATTGAAGGCCGAGCGGGTGAGCGTCAGCGTCTGATCGATCTGGATCTTGACGGTGGCGCAGACGCCCTCGGACTCGTCGTTGCGCTTGGCAATGAGCACATCCGCGGCGTAGGCAAGCGCCTCGCTGATGCCTTCAAAGCCTTCAGCCTCGACTTCCTGCATCGCCGTGATTGACTGGTCGTAGAGCGCCTGCATGATGTCGCGCTCGATGAAGTCACTGTTCCAGCCCTGGGGAACGTCCGTCAGATCGAAGATGCCAAGTCCGTAGTAGGTCAGCGTGCGGTTGTAGCGATCAAAGAAGGTGCTCAGATCCTGATCGGTCAGGTTTGAAGGACGCGCCATCGCCAGCAGTGCGGTGCGTTCATCACCCGTCAGCGTTTCGGCGCCTTCCGAGTGTTCGTCCATCGCTTCGCCCAGCGCGACGCGCCAGAGGTCCCAGACATTCTCGTCCGCCTCGCTGATGCGGATGAACGGCTCGCTGCCGAACAGGTACCACCCCGCCGCCATCACGGTCATGGTGCGGTCGTACTGCGACTTGAAGTAGTTGAACTCAGGATCGTCGCCCGGAGGATCGCGTCGCCCGCTGCGGACTCGGTCAATCACCTGATCCACCGCTTCGAACGGATCACACGGGAAGTTGGGGCCGCCATCCACGCACTGCACCGCGCAGTCACGGATCAGCTTGCAGATGCACACCAGCTTGGAGGGCGGGAAGAGCCACTTGGGAATGGTCTTGCCCGCGCACTTGAGGCCGCGTGCAATGCACTTGCCGAATTTGCCCAGCGACATGTTGAGGAAGAAGTTGCCGCAATCCCACCCCGCCTTGATGCAATCGCCATCGAGAATGCACCCGATCGCCGCCTTCACGCACTTTTCAGTGCACGGCTTGCACTTGACCGGCTGCACGATCACCGGCCCGTTGATGTACGGATCGCCGCCACCACCAGGACCACCCGGCCCACCAGGACCGCCGGGGCCCCAGCCGCAGCCGTAGCACCCGCCAGGACCCGGAGGCGTGCCGGGCTTGCCGTCACAGACACCCACGTAGACATACGCCGTTCCCGAGTAGCCGTTGAGGAAGGGCCCGCACGGCAGCTGCCAGTTCACCTGCAGCGGCACATGTGTGCAGTTGCCATCGCGACCCGTCGGCACCACGAGTACCGGGACGCGGACACGCTGCCCGCCGCCCAGATCGCCCAGATTCGTCACCAGCGGAATCAGTGAATAGGCACCAGCAGAAGTGCTCGGCACCGTCACGTTCCTGGCGGTGATCAGCCCCTCGTTGCGCACCGTGTACTCCACCATCGCCGGGAGCGTCTGATCCCGAAGATCAATGTACCCCGGCTCGATGATGATCTGCGGAGCCGGGACGTTGGTCTCGAAGACCGCCTGGATCGTGATGCGATACTCATCACGGATCTCCGTGGGCACCACCGTCCAGCGATAGCGCACCACCTGACGCGTGATGAAGCCCAGCAGTTCGTTGACCGTGCTTCCCGCCACGAGCTTGAGCTCCTTGACGCTGGCATGATCCGCCGACTGCATCTCCACGTCGTAGTACCCCTCGCGCAGCTGGTCGAAGAAGACCTCGCCCTGACTGTCCGACTGCGCCGAAGCCACCAGCACACCCGTCTCATGGTTGTAGACGTTCACGGTCGCGTTGCTTACCCGCGGGAAGCCATTGGCCTCGTCCCAGTAGGTGAACTCATCGGTCACCGTCACCGCCAGATCGCCGCGGCGATCCGACACCGCCTTGAACACAAACTGCACACTCGCCGCCACACCCGTCCCCGACACCGTCAGCCCGCCCGGATACTCACCCAGCGGCACCGTCCGATCCGGCGACAGAATAAGCACGACCGTCGCTTCCTCACCGCTTGCCAGCGACGACATCACCCGCGGCGTCGACAACCCGATCCAGGGCGCCGATGGCAGCAGCACCGTCAACGGACCCGTCGGTGCACCACCCACATTCCGCACCGCACACTGCACGAAGGTCTGCCCGCCCAGCAGCATGTCCGCCCGCAGCGTTGCCGGCGTTGCCACCAGCTCAGGCCGCGGCTCACCCACCACCACCGTCAACTCACCCGCCACATTCGCGGCGGGCGTCGCATTCGCCACCGACAACGGCATCGTGTAGGTCCCCGGGGCCACACCCTGGGCTACCTCAACCAGGAACTCCACCGCGAGCGTGGAAAGCCCCGGAATCGTCGCACCATTCGGATACCGCGCCTCCACACTGATCCCCGCGGGCAGCGAATCAGTCGACACCACGATGCCCGGAATGGGCACATCACCCAGATTCTGCACCACCAGCGTCGCGGTCCGCACCTGCTCGGGGAAGAGCGAAGCCCGCGCGTTGTCATACAGCCGCATGCTCCAGAGCCGGAACGAGTCCGATGCCGGAGGATACCGGTGCACCGGCCCGGCACTTACGCTGTAGAGACCACCTTCCGTGGGCCCGGGTTCAAAGAGCACCGCAAACGCCCCCGTCTCATCGCTGAGCGTCTCGAATGTCCGCTCGAAGCCTCGCACGTTCACCCTCACCACCACCGGCACATTCGCCGCGATCAGGCCTGTTCCTTCGATGCTTGCCACGCCTGACACGCGCACTCGCGTCCCTGCTGGCGCATCATCGATGTCCGCGAAGGCCGTTGCTGTGAACGTCGTCACAGCAAACGGCGTCGCCGCGGCGGTGATGTTGTCGGTCTCGCCCCCATCCACCTGCTCGCGCAGGATGTTGGTCGGATCAGCCGACACGATCAGATACCAGTTGCCTTCAGGAATCGGATACCGCAGCGTCGCGTGCTGCGTGTACGCCTCGTCCACATCGAGTGCCCGCGCCGCCAGGAGCGACCCCAGCTGCACATCATCCGCACTGAGCGTCCGGTCTCGCGAAGCAAAGATGCGTTCAAACCACGAGGCCGATGCCGGAGCCTCACCGATGTTGCGCACGATGTAGTCGATGCTCAGCGGCGTGCCGCTCAGGCCATCAGCGGGAATCGCCACCGCCTCCACGATCAGATTCGGCCGCGTCGGCTGCGTGATCTGCGTGGCATTGGCCGCCACCATGCGGTTGTTGCCTTCTCCACCCAACCCTTCGAGAACCCGGTCTTCGGTGTCGGTCACCACGACAAAGTAGTACTGACCCTGCATGTCATCGGGAATGCGCACATTCACGGACTTCACATACGTGCCGTTGGCTTCAACGCGCACGGTCTGTGCTTCGTTGGCAAGCAGCAGCAGACTGGTCGAGGTCCGCGACTGGGCCAGATACACCGAGTCTGCCCAGTAGGGCAACGCCGCCGTATTGCCCCGGTTATGAACCGTCCACGAGATCTGCACCGAACGCTCGGCCTCCGCTGTCGAAGGTGCATTCAGCACCGTCACTTCAAGATCCGGGCGGCGATAGGGTGCCGCGGCGGACGCAAAGGCGCAGTTATCCGTTTCATCACTCTCGATGATGCGATTGGTTGTATCCGCACACGCACTGAAATGCACATTGGCAGAACGGAACTCGGCCACAGGCACCTCAACCGTGCCAGTGATCGAACTACCCGCAGCCACCGGCAGCGCGATCGGCACGTTCAACGCGGCTTCGCGCCTGCTCCCGGGCAGGTTGTCGGCAGCTTCAAAGATCGTCAGCGTCCAGGGTGTTCCGCCAGCAAGTTCGGCTGCACCCAGGTTGTACACCGTGTACTCAATGCTCGCCATCCCACCCGCCGTTACATCCGCGGGCGTCGCACTGATCGTCGCGATCAGATTGGGCAACGGCGGACGCGTGACTGTGATCGGTCCCCACGCCGCGTCATTGTCGGTCTCGTTGGATTCCGCCACCGCCGCGTTGATATCCGTCCGCACCACCAGGTAATACTCGCCCGCCAGGCTCGTTCCCGTCAGCGGGATCTGATACGTGGCATTTCGGGTATAGGGCGCCTGCTCCGGCAGGAAGGGCGACACGCCCTCCACCAGCAGCGAACCCAGCGGCACATCATCGCCGCTGAGCGCGCGGTCGCGGCTCAGCACGATCTGATCGCGCCACGACCCGTTGGCCGACCGAGTGCCCGCATTGCGAACACTCCAGCTCATCGTGATGTTCTGACCGAACACCGCGCTTGTTGGGCCCGACTGCGCCGTAGCCACCAGATTGGGCGCGGGCGTCGGATCGACGCGCACCACACTGCTGGCCTTGATGTTGTTGGCCCGGTTGTTCTCTTCAATCACGGCACCGGTATCAACCTTCACGATCAGACGAACATCCGTCGGACTCGTGAACGTATCTGGAATCGTCACCGACCGCGACCGCGTGTAGATGCCACCTGGAGCAAGCGGCGACGCGTTCGCCGGGGCCAGCCGCACCTGCACATCCGATGCATCCAGCATGCTGTCCATCGAGAGATAGACCGCCTCCTGCCAGTCACCAACGGCAGCGAGATTGCCCGCATTGCTCACCGAGTACTCGACCACCACGCTGCGACCGGCCTGCGTCAGTTCCGGTGCCGTCACCGAATCAACCACCAAGTCCGCCTTCGGTGGCGGCTGCAGGATCATCGTTTCCGCGCAGACTCCGATGTTGTTGCTCTCACCCGCCGCCTCATCCACGGTGCTTCCATCGTCCGTCCGCACCAGGATGTAGTACGTTCCTTCCACCGACGGCATCGCGTAACTTCCCGACACCGTGTACGTCTGACCGTTCGCCACGGGCCCGGCCTTCTGCGGCGCAGGCGCCAGCGCGAAGTCAACACCGATCTGAAGCGTCGAATCCGTCGACAGGTAAACCCGGTCCGTCCACACGCCCCGTGCCTCGCCCTCTCCTTGATTCTCCACCGTGAAAGCGATCGTCGCCAGCTGACCCGTGGTCGCCAGCGGCGGCGCCTGCACATCCGTCACCCACAGATCCGGATACGAGCGATACGCAAAGCGGATGGCACTCGAAGCCGTTACATTGTTCTGCTCGTTGGTCTCTGGCTGCTGCGCCTCTGAATCCGCACGCACGAGCAGGTAGTACGGACCCGTTGCGATTCCCAGGTCCGAACCCACCGTCAGCGACAGCGACCTCGAATACACCAGCCCCGCGGCGAGCCCCTCCGGACCTGCCTGCACTGCAAGCTGCCGGTCCGATGCGTCCAGCGTTGAATCCACGGAGAGATAGACCGTATCGCTCCACCGCAGCGCCGCCGCCGCGGCGTTGTTGCGGACGATGAACCCCATGTTGAACGATTCACCGAAATAGACATCCGTCGGACCCGTCACACCCGTCACCACCAGATCCGGCGCCGTCAGCCGGACCGGCTCATCATCGGTGAAGCAGTTGTCCGCCTCGCCGCTCAGTTCCGCAACACCGCCATTCTCATCAACGCGCACACTCACCCGGAACGTCCCCGTCACCGAAGGTGTCGGGACTGTCAGTTGCCGCGCGTAGGTCTCGCCCGGCGCGAGCGATGCAGGGCCTGCCAACTGCGCACTCAGCGCGTATCCCCCGCATCCTCCTGGCTCGTTTGCAAGATACACACGATCCACCCATGAACCGCTTGCGGGAGCGCCACCGGCATTGCGCACCACGAACGTCACCGTCAGCGACTGCGTCGGGTTCAGTTCCATCGGCGTCACACCGATCGACTCCACGACCAGATTCGCCACCTGCGGCGCCACCGTGGTCGCACTTGACGAGACCGCACCCGACGCATCCTTCACGTTCAGATAGATCGTGGGGCCATGATTGATCACCACATCCAGGAGCGTCGCGTACGAAACCGTCGGCGCGAGCCCCGCCGCGAATCCATCACCGATCTGCGAAGCGAGCGTCGCCGGACGCCAATCCCACTCCGCCGTGATCACTTCACCAACGCCAAGACCAAGATCCGGATCAATCACCGAACCATCCAGCATCAGCGAACCACCAAACTCCACCGTGTACGCCCCACCCGCACTGGCGACCGGCGCACTGTTCACGAAGCTGATCGCCGTTTCATCCTGCGCCGAGAGATTGTCAAAGTCCGTTACCACCAGCCGCGCCGGAACCTGTGTTCCAAGACGAAGCCCGGCATCGACCAGATCCAGGAGCACAAGCGTCGGCTCCGCCAACACGGAACTGACCGAGCCAACTTCCCACCGAACCGCCCGAATGCCGGCGAAACCGCCCGCCGTGCTGTCGGGATCGAAGCTGCCTGTGGCATTGAGCTGCACCTCAGGCTGCGAAGCAGAGATGACATACGGACCGCCGGCCACTGCCACCGGCGGCGTCAGCGTGCCGCGGCGAAGCGACAAGGCCGTGTTCGAAAGGACCTGATTCGCCGACACCGGCGTGCCGCGGCGGCCATCGGGACTCTCAACGCCAGCCGTGAACTCTCCAGGGAATCGAGCGGGCGAGACCGCGCCATACCGCAGTTCCACCGCCGCATCCGCCTCGAACAGGACCACTTCGAACGTATTGGAATCACTCAGACCGAACGTCGGCACACCCGTCCACTGCACGATCAATCGACGCGTCGGCGCGGCGCCGCGCACTGCATAACGCACGGAGTCTGCCGCGGGATTGAGGTTGCTCCAACGTGCGGCCACGACGGCATTGGGTGCCGCGACTGTGCCCATCGGCGCCGGAACCGGCACGCCAGCATCACCGCCGAACGTGAGGTATCCATTGGGAGAGATGCTCACATTCGTATAGATCTGGTCGTAGAAACCAAAGGGGAACCCGATCGCGATCTCAACGCCCGCGTCATCGCTCACGGCCGCGATGTTCCCGCTGCCCGAGATGTCCTCGAAGGGGCTACTGGTGGTCGAGACAAAGTACCCCACCTGGGAGCAGGCGGTGCCATCGCCCTGATAGGTGCCGCCGCGTGAAGCACAGTCGGTGCTGGTCGTGACCTCGCACCCGGCTCCGATCACACAACTGCCCGCTGGTTCACCACTGAGGGTGATGAAGTACGGGCTGTCGCACGCAACGCCGCTCAAGGCGCTGGGAGCAGCGAAGGCGATGTACCGGCCGGCAGCCAGCGTCGCGATGATCTCGCCGCTCTCACACGTTGCCACCAGTGTCGTTCCCAGATCAAAGGTTTCCTGACCTGTGCAGGGGGCTGTGCCGCTCATGAGGCCAAGACGCAGCGGGAACGCCGCGCTGCCGCGGAGGACGATGCGTGCCGGTGCGGAAAGCGTGAACTCGTACCAATCGGTGTCGCGCACATCCTGTCCGCCGCGGCGGAATGTTCCGGCCATTCCGGCAATCGTCTGCCCCACCGCCAACGTTGAGAACGCCGGAACTGCCGACGAGCACCCACCATTGAAGGAATCGACGTACTCGGCACCACACGCGGGCTCACCCTCGGCGATGGCGCCGGGCGGAATCGTGATCGTGCATGGTGAGCAGGCAACAGCACCGGTGCACGCCGCGAGCGTGCGTGTGAGCTTGAGATCGAAATCGCCGGATTCACCCTCGTAGCCACCGATCCAGATGAAATACGGTCTTCCAAGTTCAGTGCAGAACGCGATGGAAGAGCCACCACCGGCGCAGAAGTCGTCGTTGCCACCAACGCAGGTGAAATCCCCGCATGAGCCGCACGCGACGACCATCGTCGTATCGAAGTCCGCGAACGTGCAGGTGGTGGCCGTGAGCTGCGTGCCGGTGCCGAGCACCTTGTACCAGACACCCGGCCCCGCGGCCGTCACACCGGCACATGCCGGAAGCGCATCAGCGGTCGCATCGAGCGTTGAGCCGCGAACAATCACACTCACCATGCCGCCAAAATCCAGCAACGTCGCATCAGAGCACTGATCAGCGACCGGGTCCGGAACAGCCCCCAGGTCAAAGACATTGACATTGTCGATGCCCCACGATTCATCGCACAGATCCTGAAGGCCCGCGCCGGCGAAACTAATGGTCTCAGTGGTCGACGCGGGAGTGAATCGCAGCGTGACGGGGTAGATGGTGGGCCCGGTGCCCCAGCAGTAGACCCCGCATCCGCAGTTCGTACCGCCGGTCAGTCCTGGATAGGAAGCGCCCGGGTATTCACCCGGATACGACTGCGCCGTGCCGGAGAACGCGCTGAAGGTCGTCTGGAACTGCTGCCCCGATGAGGTCGTGACGCGCCAGATGTCCGGGCCCGCATTCCCGTCCCAGGAGTCAATCGCCAGCGCATCAACCGTCAGGCGATACACATGCCCGGGCACCAGACCGTTGAGCGTAAGCGTCGCCGCTTCATTGCCGTACCGGCCGAGAATCTTGCCAGATCCGTTGGGCTTTGCGACCACGCGCCCATTCGTGAACCCCGGCGCCGTGCCAGATTCAAAGTCCTCGCTGTAGACGCTCTGCGCCAGCGAGACCGAGGCACTCAGCCCCGCAACAAGCGCCATCGCAGCCGATCGCCCCGACAGAGTCCGCATGAGACGGGTCACGAACATGGCACAAACCTCCCGATGGAGCGCACCCACCGCGGCGTGCACTCAGGCATGCTGAAAGAAGCCAAATCGCAGCCGCCACGTTTCCAGCGGCGTCTGCGTGAGAGACCCTTACCTTCCGCCGCGGCGGCGCTTCGCTGCGAACAGCCCCGCCAGCATCAGCGTCGCCACACCCGATGGCGAGGGCAGATGCAGGAACCCACCCGAATACGCAATCACCGTGCTGCTGGGCCCGAACAGTGCATTCAAGTGCACCCACTGCCCATTCTCGCGTGCGTATACGTTGAGATTGTCGAGATAAAGCGTCGAGCCGCCAAGCAGCACAAGCCCATCAGGCCCGCCCAGCCCGTACAGATACAACGCCTCATTGCTGCGCTGTCCCTTGTTGCCGTTGTCGTACACATCAACCAACTGCACATACGAAGCACGACCTGCCTGCCCGACCACCAGCTGCCCGATTCCGAAGTTGCCGTTGTTGCCCGGAGTCACCGGTCCCAGATCAAGTCCGGCCACTTCGAAGAACTGCGTGCCGGTCCCCGACATCGCGATGGTCGCGAACTGAGCCGCGAGCGTCGTTTCCGTCGTGCTGCTGTTGCTGAAGTGCTTGAGCAGGTTCAGCGTCGAGTTGGGGGCCAGCTGCACAGAGCCACCCTGCATGAACAGCGTCTTGTTCACGGTCACGGTCGAATCAAGGTCACCCGTGATCAGCGTGCTGCCAGAAGGCAGGTACAAGTCCGTGAAGGTCATCGTTCCGCCCGTCTCCGCACGGAATCGCACCTGGCCACCGCCGCTGATGCTGCGAATCGAACCGAAGTTCAGTTCGCCATCCATCGAAGCGATGAAGTCGATGCGATCCTCGCCCCGTGCCGGAGCCACGATTGAACGCAGCCGCGAGAGATCGATGCGGCCGGCATTGGTGGCGGTGACATTGCCCGCATAGGCCGTTCCATCCTGATCGTTCCACGAGGCATCGAGCAAGGCCAGGCTCGAAAGATCCAGGGTTGAGCCCGCGCCGCTGGCTGAGAAGTACGAGAAGTTGCCGTAGCGGTGCCCATTGGTGGTGTAGGTCGTGGCGACGAAGTCACCCGTGGAAGCACCCCACATCCGCCCGGCGTTGTTGGCAAACTGCGAGTTGTCGGCATTCGCAAGGTGCATCCGGACCGTGTTGGTCGGAGCAATCGCGAGCCCCGAGAAGTTCAGAGTCGTCAGGTTCGGAGCCAGGAAGTCCGAACCAGCGCCAAGAACAAACTGGGCATTGCGTGCGGTCGCGAGGTTCGGCAGATTGAAGTCCCCGCCTTCGCTCGCACTGAAGCGGACGATGCCACCGCCACCGATGGAGGAGAGTGCATTGAGCTGAATCTGCCCGCCGGTGCCGATGACGAGGTCCAGCCGATCCTCGCCGCGTGCGGGAGTCGTGAGCGTGATGAGCCCATTGAGGTTGACAACGCCACTGTTCGCGACAGCGATCACGCTCGCATAGGCATTGCCATCCTGATCATCCCAGCCGAAGTTGGCCGTCTGAATCGATGAGAGGTCCAGGACCGACCCCGCGCCGCTGGCACTGAAGATGGTGCCGCTGCCGTAGCGATACCCAAGCCGCGTGTAGGACTGGGCGTCAAGATCACCCGTCGATACGCCCCACGCCCTGCCCGAGGTGTTCTGCACATCGGTGTTGTCAATATTGCCGATGCCACCAAAGTCGTATGTGCGTTCAGGCAGGATCGCAATCGAGGAGTAGTTGAGGTTCTCAAGCACCGGAGCCGTGAAGCTGGAGCCAGCACTCAGGTCGAACCGCACGTTCTGCAGGGATGTAGCTGAAGGCAGGGTGAAGTCCGCGCCATCGCTGGCGGCGAACCGCACGTAGCCGCCGCCGCTGACGGTCTGCAGCGAGGTGAGGAGGATCTGGCCGCCGGTGGCGACGGAAAGATCGACGCGGTCTTCGCCGCGTGCCGGAGAGGTGATCGTCTGGACGCCACTCAGATCAACGATGCCGTTGAGTGACGCGCCGATGCTGCCCGCGTAAGGCGTTCCATCCTGATCGTTCCACGCAAGGTTGAGTGACTGAACGGAGGAGAGGTCGAGGCGTGAGCCCGTGCCTGATGCCGCGAAGTAGGAGAAGTTGCCGTAGCGATAGCCCGTGGTCGAGTAGGTCGTCGCGGCGATGTCACCGGTGGCAACGCCCCAGGTGGCGCCGCTGCTCACGAAGAACTGGCTGTTGTCGATGTTGGTGACGCCGCCCAGATCGACGAGGCGACTGGGGGCCACCGTGATCGATGAATAAGCGAGCGAGGTGAGGTTCGGCGCGACGAAGTCGCTGCCATCACCCAGGTCGAACTCGATACCCGATGCCTGCGTCAGCGCTGGCAGTACATAGTCGGCGCCGTCGCGTGCGTAGAAGCGAGCTCTGCCGGCACCGATGAGACGGTCCAGTCCATCAAGCCGTATCAACCCGCCGGAAGCCTCGACGAAGTCGATGCGATCCTCACTGCGTGCTGGCAGCGTGATCGCCGTCACGCTCGAAAGATCCACGATGCCGGAATCGGTGGCCGAGATCGTGCTCGCATACGTCGCTCCGTCCTGATCATTCCATGAGAGGTCCATGGACTGCAGGCTCGTGAAATCAAGCAGCGATCCGGGATTGGCTGCCGAGAGGAGCGTGAAGTTGGCAACCCGATATCCCGTCGTCGAGTAGGATGTGGCCAGCACATCGCCAGTCAACGTGCCCCACTGAATGCCCGTGCGCACATGGAACTGAGAGTTGTTGATCGTCGTCAGACCGCCGGTGTTGAACTGGCGACCATCCGAAAGCGTGAGCCCCCAGAAACCAACTGAAGTGAGCGCCTCGGCGTTGACCACCGAGTTGGCCGCCAGGTTGAAGCTGGTGGAGTTGAATGTGGTCAGCGCGGGCAGATGCAGCGTCTGACCTTCGCCAACGTTGAATGTCACGGATTGGTTTCCGTTGCCGGCAGAAATGTCGATGGTCGTCAGCGACGACAGATCGATCGTTCCGCCCGTCGAAAGATCAAAGGCCAGATCGTCGTCCTGTCCACTGAGCATCGAGATGCGGGTCAAGCCTGAAAGATCCACGACACCCTGATTCGAGGCGCCGATGCGGAAGGTGTGATTCCCCCAACCCCAGCCCAGCCGGAACTCCTGAACACCGGACAGATCCGCCAGCGAACCCGCACCATCGGCCGTCCAGAGCGAGATGTTCGAAGTGTTGAAGAACGCTTCCCAATAGCTGTTGTGCTCGAAGACCACATCACCTGCGGGCCCGAACTGAGCACCCCCACTGACGCGGACAATCGTGCCATCCAGGTTCGTGATCGCCGGGGCATTGAACGTGCCCGGGGCCGTCAGCACGACACTGCTTTCCGTGAGACTCGCGAGGTTGGGTGCATTGAACGAAGTCCCCGCGGCAAGGTTGTACCGCGTCCGACGCGCACTGGTCAGGGCGGGAAGTTCAATCGACCCGCCCGCGGCAGGGCTCATGTACACAAACTCATACCCGCTCCCACTCGCCGCCTGTCCGATGCTCACCAGGCTATCGAGGTTCAGCGTGCTGCCCGCACCCGGCGAGAGCACCAGATAGTCATCTTCGTTGGACACCGGGTCCAAGGTCATGACACCCGAGAGATCAATGGTCCCGCCATTGGTCGCGCTGACAGTGAACGCATTGCGCCCGCCCTGCTGCCCATACACCATCGAGGTGAGGCTCGGCAAACTCAGCAACGTACCCGCACCATCAGACGCGAAGATCGTGCCGCCACTCCACAAGGGGTAGATCTGCGAATAGAACGAATAGGCGGTGTCGGACACACCATCAAAGACCGCACCACCCGAAAGGCGGAACGACGTTCCATCAATGTTGGTCAAGGTGCCATGACTGAACGTTTCATCTCCGTCCAGCTCAACCAGCGATTCGGTCAGCGTTGCCATCACAGGCGCATTGAGCGCAGCACCCGCGCCGAGGCTGTAGCGAGTCCGACGTGCATTCACGAGCGAGGGAAGCTCAAACGTGTGTCCTGCCGCTGCAGTGAACTGCACGTAGTCATTGCCGTTGCCGCTGTTGGCGATATTGATGTTCGCCAGCGAAGCAAGGTTGATGCTTCCGCCACCGGCAATCGAGAAGTTGAGCACATCGTCCTGCCCGTCATGCGGCGTGATCGACGTGAGCCCTGAAAGATCGATCTGTCCTTCATTGGTCGCACTGATGGTGTACCCGAGCCGCCCGTGCGGATTTCCGTTGCGCAGGAGCAGGATACCGCTCGCATCAAGCACCGAACCAGCCCCATCAGCTGAGAAGATCGTCTGTCCGCTCCACAGCGTTGGCACCGAGGCGTAGTAGGTGTAGTCCGCATCGGCGATGCCCGAGAGTGTCGAACCACCCGATACGCGGAAGATCGATCCATCAACATTCGTCAACGAACCCAGGTCCACGTTCACGCCGCCCGCAAGCGTGAAGACTGAGTGCGTGAACGTACTCAGCAGTGGCGCACTGAACGTGGCACCCGCATTGACATTCACGTACGTGTGATGAGCACTGGTCAGTGCAGGCAGGTTCTGCGTCTGATCGACGCCCACATCAAACTGCACGCGGTCGTAGTTGTTGCCTCCCATCGAGATCGTCTGCAGACTGTTCAGGTTGATCGTGCCGCCGCTCGCCGCCACCTGGAAGTACAGATCATCATCCTCGCCGCCGAAGATAGAGAGCGTCCGCAGACCTGAGAGATCAATCAGGCCACCATTCGAGGCCGATACCGTGAACCCCAGATCTCCGTTGCCATGGCCGAAGGTCCAGCTCTCGATGCTGGGCAGCAGCACGGCCGAACCCGCACCATCCGCCGAGAAGATCGTCGCTCCCGACCACAATCCCCGGTAGTGCGCATTGCTCGTGTAGACCGTATCGGTCACACCCGAGAAGACGGCCCCGCCTGACACATTCACGATCGAGTGGTCAAACGTTGCAATCGCGTTGCCGGTCTCGAAGGTCTGACCCGCGCCCAGCGTGATGACCGACTGCGTGAGCGAAGTCAGATTCGGAGCATGCACGCCGGCGAGTGGACCCGAAAGCGAGGTCCGCAGGCGCGTCGCCGTAGTCAGCGCGGGCAGCGAATAGATCGAGTCCGTCGTGAACTGCAGATAGTCATTGCCATTGCCCGTCGATGCGACTGTCGTCAACGCATCCAGATTGATCGCGCTGCCGCCGGTCATCACCATGCTGAGCACATCATCTTCGCCACTGACACCCAGATTGATGCTCGAAAGACCCGCGAAGTTGATCATGCCGCCAGCCGTCGAGCTGATCGTGTGTGTGTGGTACCCTGAACCCGCACCCAGCCGCAGTGAACCCACGCCCGACAGATCCAGGATCGAGCCGGCCCCATCCGCCGAATAGAGTGTGTAGCTCCACGTGCGCCAGTGGAACGCCACCGCCGGATCCGTGATGCCCGAGAAGGTCCGCCCGCCCGCAAGATTGACCGGCGTGTCATCGGCCTGACTGATGTTCGAACCAAGATCCACCGTCCCGGTGCCAGCGGACAGACTCAGACCCGACCGCGTCCAGGACTGCAGATTGGTCGCCACGACACTCGCGCCCACTGCTGGCTCAAAGTACGTCTGATTCGCCGTCGTGAGTGCCGGAAGTTCCTGCGTCACGCCAGCGCCCGGCTGGAACGTCACGTAGTTGCTCGAGTTGCCCGTCATCGTGATCGTCGCCAGCGACGGCAAGAGCACCTCACCACCACTCCTGGCCCGCACGACCAGCACATCATCCTCGTTGTCAAACGTCGTGAGACTCGTCAGCCCCGCAAAGCGCACGCTGCCCGCATTGTCCGCAGTGATGTACTGGAAGCGCCGCCCATTGCCATGCCCGAAGCGAATGTTGGCCAGCGAATCCATCGCCAGCAGGCTCCCCGCTCCATCGGCTCCGAAGAGCGTCGCATCATTCCACAGAATTTCATGCCACGCATCCGAGCGATAGCTGGTCGCCGTCACCTGCGAACCGAAGGTCGCGCCGCCCGCCACATAGAACACCGAACCATCGATGTTCGACAGAGCGCCAGTCGTGAATGACTGATCACCCGTCAGGTACACCTGGCTCTGCGTGAGGTTCACGAGATTGGGCGCACTGAACGCGCCGTTGGACGTGAAGTTGGTCCGAATCCGGGATGCATTCACCAGTTGCGGCGCCGACATCATGGCGTTGTGGCCCAGCGACAACCGCACATAATCATTGCCGTTGCCATTGGCCTGGATCACCGCGAGGCTGCTCAGCAGCACCGACGAAGACTCATCAATGGAGAAGTCCAGAATGTCATCGTGCCCGCTGCCCGCCGAGAGAATCTGCACACCACTCATGTCCAGCACACTGTTGATGTTCGCCCGAAGCGTGTGCGTATGCCTGCCTCCGCCCGCACCGTACAGGAACTGGGTCGTTCCCGCCAGATTGACCGTCGATCCATTCTCCGCCAACATCAGCGTGTCGCTGTAGGTGTTTCCCGCCGTGCTGTGGCTGGGCGTCCGCAGATACACCACCGCACCATCGCGAGCCCGCACCCGAGCTGCACTGCTGCTCGCCACCGCCGTACCCGAATCAAAGATCGTCCCAAGGCCCCGCGCATCCACGACGCCATTGATCGTCGCATCATCGCGCACCGTGAAACGGCGATTGGGCGTCAGCACGAACGTCACGCCATCTGCCAGCGTGAAATCCTGCACATCGATGTCGCTGGGCGCCGCCGCGTCGATGTAAATCGTGGTGTGGCCTGAGACGTACGGAACAAGTACGTTGTACGTCACGCCCCCGCCATTGATCGGCACCACGTTGGGCGACCAGTTCAGCGGATTCGAGTAGTTGCCATCACCCGTTGCTCCAGTCCACGTCACCGAGGTCTGTGCACAGGCCAGGGAACTGCCGGCAGCCGCCACCAACATCGCGGCGAGCACACAACGATGCGCACGACTCTGACGATTGCTCATGACTGACTCCATGACCCGGACTCCTCTTTCTCACGCCGCGGAAGAGCCTCTCCCTCGGCAGATTCATCACAGCACACCCACGACTGCTGACGCGGCCTGAATGTGATGCGTGTACGAATGCATGCACGAACTCACTTGTGATTCAACACCGCCACAACTCACCAGGAGCCGCGGCACGAAACACCACTCACACCCGACGACGACGCGGATACGCACACACGCCGGCCACCAGCACCAGAAGCGCCGACCCCGGAGTCGGCACGATGATGTTCAGCGCAACGCCGCGGCCAACCTGCGTCGGCACGACGTCAAAACCACTGGCAAACGTGTCGGGGATCGCGAACAGATAGACATGCTGCGGTCCGCCGTAACTCATCGGCACCGCAAACGTGGCCGTCAGAATGGTGCCCGGCGCTGCAGTCGATGATCCCGAATCAGGATCCACGACATTCGAGAACTCCACATCATTGAGTTCCGGTGCATCCGGGCGCACGAACAGATCCGGCGTGATCACCGCCGGCAACGCCGCGGCACCCGGATTCGAGTACTCATACGGCGACGCCATCTCATACGGAGCCACCCACTCATACCCGCGGATCTCCAGCCCCGGCGCCGTCAGCAGAAGGCTGAAGATGCAGGAGTTGTACCGCTGCGAAGGCGCACCATCAAGCTGCACCACAACCCGGAACTCCTGACCTGGCACCAGTTCCAGCTCGGCAGCACTTGAACTGACATTCAAGATGAAGTCAGCACGCGCGCTGCAACCCAGCGCACACACCCCCAGGAACGCTGCGGCCAACCGCGATCGATTCGCACGCTGCACACCCGATCCTGCGAACCCCGCACCTTCACGCCGTGTCGTCGTGCTCATTGTCTGTCTCCCGCCCGGATGCTTCATGGCAGCCGTGGAACTCCTGCACGTAATTCGTATCCCCGCCCGAATTGCATGGCAACACGCCGATCGGACATTCCCCCGCGCAGCGCGCGTCGGCCCTCGCGGAGATTGCCAGAAGTGAGAAAATCAGACGTCTGATGCCGACGCGGTTTCACGAAGCCAACGCGCCGATCCACGACGTTTCCGCAAAGACCACGCCTGTTCGACATCTGGTTGCGAGGGATCACCCGCCTCGGAGCCACATCGGCCCAAGATCATCCCAATCACATCCTTCCGCCTGTCCTTGCAATCGCGGGCATTCCCACCCGTGAGAATCAATACCGTGTTCCCCGGACTCGTGCGTTCATGCGTGGGAATGAGAACATTTGCTTGCTCCTGAACTGCTCTGCGCCGTGCGGCTGGTCGCCCTGAGACCTTCACTCTCTCGGGCAGTCCACGATCACGGTCGCTGAGCGACTCGGCGTTAGAGCGTAACTGGCATGTTTCCACGGCAATGCTTGACGCAAGCCCCGTGGCGGCATCTCACGCAAGCAGCCGGCAATCTCCCGCGCACTTCTCGCCGGGCTCGAATTCGCCCGCCAGAATGCCCCGGATGGCGGCATCGATGCTCTCACGCACCTTTGCCTCCTTGATCGTTGCGAACGGCAGCACACCGCGCTGGCCCGTCGCCAGCATCCAGTACTCGCCCTGACCACTCACCTCCACCCCGAACCGCGACTTGAGCGCCATCAGATAGATGCCAAGCTGCAGGTCATCATTCTTCGGTTCGAGCTTCGCCTTTGACGCCTTCCCCGTCTTGTAGTCAATCACGCGCAGCCCGCCATCGGCCATCTGATCGATGCGGTCGATCTTGGCGATGAACGTGTGCGTCATGTCATCCACCTGATATGGGAACCGGATCGTCTGCTCCATCTCCAGAATCTGATCACTGTGCGTGTGCAGCGTCGTCGCGGCAAGCCTCGTCTGCGACAGCAGCTGATCCAGCAGCAACGCGTCGGGCTTCGCCAGCGGCGGCAGCGTTGCCTCGTACGTCCGCTTCGTCATCTCCGCCAGCTCATCCAGCGTCGGCACCGGCTTGCCCTCAGCCTCCGCATCACGCCAGCGGCTGAAGAACTCCTCCAGCACCCGGTGTACCGCCACACCCGTGTTCGCCGAATCACTGTCCCGGTCGGGCAGCCCCAGGTAGTAGTGCAGGTAATAGCAGCGCGGACACTCGTTGTACGAATAGATCGACGTGTAGCTCAAGTCCAGCGGCCCCTTTGGCTTCACAATCGGGAACGACCATTCAAGGTCCGCAACGTCCGGCTCACGCCCCACCAGCGAGAGATACATGCCAGCCGCCTTACTGGCCGCATCGGGCAGCTTCCACCGGGGCAGCGCACGCGTGCGCACCGCAATGTTCATCGCCGCGAGCGTGTGCAGGGATTCACTGAGCACGCGCTCGAGTTCACCCAGCCCATCCGCGGTCATCGCTGGATCCTGCGTGCGCTCCAGCGCACCCGCCGCGGCGAGCCTCGCCGCGGTCCGAACCCGCTCCACATGCGTCCGCGCCGCTTCCTGAGCCTCATCCCCTTCCATCGTGCCCCGTTCACCCGGACCCGCCGGCGTCCAGTCCGGTCCACCCACACCCAGCTCAAACGCTCGCGCAAAGAGCGACAACCCATCCACCTCCGACACCAGCGGCGGCTTCGCCGCGGCGAGTGAACGCGTATAGCTCTGCGCGGTGCTCTTGGGACCCAACTTCTTTCCCAGCAGCACGAGCCGCGACTGGGCGCGCGTACACGCCACATAGAAGATCCGCCGTTCCTCATCCAACCGCACCTGCTTCTCATCCGGCGCGGCTTCCCCTTCAGGCAGATCCAGCAGATCCACCGGCGGGAACCAGGTGTTGTTTGCACCCGAAGTTTTTGGATACCCGTGCGATGAAACCACACGAGGCAGAATCACCACCGGGAACTGCAACCCCTTGCTCGCGTGCGCCGTGAGCAGCAGCACCCGCCCCTGAGGACGCTCGGCGCTCTCATCTCCTTCAAGCTCATCCTCCGAGGCATCCACCTGCGACGAGGGCTCTTCCTTGCGCCAGTCATCAAACTCGCTGATGTAATCCCACAGATCGCGCAGCGAACCCGGCCGATCAATCCGTGGCTGCTTCTCCCGCACAAAACTCACCAGCGTCAGCAGCGCACTCACCCTCCGATGCCGCTCCTTCGTCGGCAGCAGTTCCATCAGCCCCGCTCCCGTCTCACGCACAATCGCGAAGATCGCATCATCACCGCGCATCGACCCCACCATGACCGACAACTTGCGATACATCTCCAGCAGCAACCCGACCATCGGCTCCTTGGTCAGATCCACCTTCGTCACCAGCCACTCATGGAACGGCGGCATCGCTGGCGCGTCCTCAAACGCCTCCTTGTGCCGCTCCACCCCGGCCTGATACTCCTTCACCCAACCAATGATCGCCACCGATGGCAGTGAGTACGGCGCATGCCGCATCACGACCTGCGCGGCCCATGTCGCGCTGGGCTTGAGAATCCACTCCGCCCACGCCATCACACACCCCACACCCTCATCCGCCAGCACATCCTTCTCGCGCACCCGGTCAAAGGGAATGTCATACAGACGCATCGCCGCCTGAATGCGATCCAGATCTCCATGCGTGCGCGCAATCACCGCGTACTGATTCCATGTGAACGCTGCTGGATCCGCAGCCGCGGCACGATCGGCCAGCAGCATCGCCGAGATCGACTCCGCATCATCTTTCTCATCCTGCTGATACACCAACTCCACCCGCCCACCCTCAGGCTTCTTTGCCTGCGGGAACCTGATGAGCTTGTTGGGCTCAAACCGGCTCCTTGATTCGCCGATCACCTGATTCGACACCGCGATGATCTCGGGCTGGCTGCGGTGATTCTCCTCCAGCGCGACCACCCGCGGCTTGCACCTCGCCCAGACATCGCGGAACCGCTTGAAGTTGTACATATCCGCGCCACGGAACCCATAGATCGACTGATCATCATCACCCACGATCGTCAGGTCCGGCCGTCCGCCGTACGTCTCGGGCCCAATGAGCGCACGCAGCAGCTCGATCTGTCCGCGGTTGGAATCCTGGAACTCATCGACGATCACGCAGCGAATCTCGCTTCGCACGATCGCCGCGGGCCCTGCATGCTCGCGCAGCAGCTTGATCGGCAGCAGCACCTGATCCGCATACGACACCCAGCCGCGGCGATAGCGTTCCGCCAGAAAGTGCTTGTACACCACCGCCTGCTCGGCAAACTCCTGCTGCTTGGTCTGCTCGGCCAGCATTTCTTCAGGATCAAGACCGGTAGTCCGCTCCAGCCGCACC
Source organism: Phycisphaerales bacterium (assembly GCA_044371005.1). GTDB lineage: Bacteria > Planctomycetota > Phycisphaerae > Phycisphaerales > UBA1924 > UBA2402. The sequence continues at coordinate 26,349 of JBILUL010000043.1, forward strand.
TTCCATCGCGCCGCAGCCTTCGCACAGTCATCGGGCGAATACCCGTGGCTCGCAAACGCATCCAGCTGCTTTGCCAGCTCCGCCGAAAGCTCCTTCACGCCCCGCCCGCGCTGGTCCTTGAGCAGATCATGCTCGAGTACGATCGACTGGATGAGCCGCCGACTCTGCACCTGATCGATCATCGACAAGTTGCCCGGCAACCCCAGATACGTCGCAAACCGCTGCATCAGCCGCTGCCCGAACCCGTTGAACGTGTACGCATTCACCCGCGCCCCGCGGTCGGGCCCGATGATGCCGTTGATGCGCTCGCGCAGCTCACCCGCCGCCTTGCGCGTGTACGTGATCGCCAGGATCGAAGCCGGGTCCACGCCCTGCTCATCGATGATGTGCGCCACGCGGTGCGTGATCACATGCGTCTTGCCCGTCCCCGGCCCTGCCAGAATGATCAGCGGTCCGCCCGTGCGGCAATCATGCGTCACGGCCTGCTTCTGCGCCTCATTGAGCTGTCGCATCGTCGTCATCCCCACAAAGTATGATCCACCCGGGGCCACCGCATGGCCCACATCCCGACTCCCTTTTCCCGATTCCACTTCCCAAGCTCAGGGCAAACGCATTCTCCTGGGCTTCACGCTTTTTCCCCCCCATTCCACGCTCGGTTCTCATGGTCTTGCGCCTTGCATCCTGTTCATCCTGTCTATCCATGTTCGATTTCCGAAAAAGGAATGGAACATGGATAGACAGGATGGACAGGATAAGACGAAAGGCAGAGGAGGTTCGGTGCGGCAGTGGGAGAAGCAGGGCAACTCGCATGCTCCAAGTACCCTGCGCTTCCACTGTGCACCTTTGAGCGGCTGTCAGGGATGTGTGAGAGGGCAGACTCAGCTTCAACTGAAGAATGCCCCCACAAGCGAACCTGTCTCACCCGGTCCCTTGATGTTCCAAGCCTCCACCGTCTGAAATCCCGAACTCGGAAATTTTCCTTTCGTTCTGCCTGCCTTGCCCCAATCTCGCTCGTTCCACTCACACCGGATGCGGACCTGGGTGGATGATGCGTTTGCCCTGTTCCCAACCCACACACCCCGCCCTCACTCACACTTTCCAGCAATCCCCCGCCGCCGCCGCGAACGTGTTCAGCCGATGCCCCCACAGATGCCCGGCTTCCACCATCGCTCTCCCGCGGCACGCAATCGCCGCCGCCACATCCGGCGCTTCAAGCAACGCATCCACCGCCTCGCGCACACGCTCCGGATCCGCCACATCCGCCACCAGACACGCCGGCTGCGATTCATCCTGCAGGAACTGCGCCCGCGTTGTCAACCGATCATCCGTTACCGTCGCGCACCCGCACGCCATCGCCAGCAGCAATCGCTCGCTGTAGGTGTGTGCAAACTGCGTCGGTCCCCACGCCAGCGTCACCCGTGCCTGCCGCAGCAGCTCGGGCAAGTTCTCATACGGAAGCTCACCCCCGTACCGCAGCGTGCCCGTGCAGTGCTCCTCCCACGCCTGAGGCCCCACCACCAGCGCCGGAATGCCCTGCATCGCATGAGCAATCATCACCCGCCGCGTCGCATTCGCGTGAGCCGTCGCATACCGCCACACCGCCTCCATCAACTTCCAGTGGTCATTGGCAAAGACCCCGCCCGGCAGCGAAAGATCAAAGGCCTGCGTGAAGGCCATCTGCGGCGAAACCGCCATCAAGCCCGCCGCGGCGTCGGCGATCTCCCGCAGCCCCTCCGGCAGCGCACTTCGCATCTGCGCCAACTCCTGAGGAGAGTGAATCGTGCCAGCCAATACGAGCGGGATCCGCCGCGTGCCTTCGCCCTGCTCCACCAGGTGTTCATCCGCCAGCGACTCAGCCGAACAGAGCGTCGTAGGCGAAACGCCGTGCCCGCAGGTCAGATGCTTGAGTCTCGGCCAGCGCAGCCGAAGCATGTGCCCATCATCGCGGCAGGGCATCAGGAGCCGATACGTCGGCCACGTGGCAAACTCATCCATGTGCGGCGCGTGCAGCGCAAGCGGATGATCGACGTGATAGTGCAGCACCGCCGCGTCTTTCAGGTCGCCCACCGTGGACTCAACCCATGATCTGATGTTCTCGGTGCGCTCGGGCGTGTTGAAGAGCACGAACATGCCGCGTTGGTTCGAAGGGTGCGCTCTGGCATTCACCACCGCCCCCGCCGCGGCAAAGGCTTCGGCCAGTTCCCGCGCAAAGACACCCAGCAAGCTGTAGCGCGACACGAACTGCGTGGGGATGTAGACATGCAGCGCCATGGGGCTCCTTGTCGATCACCGCGGCGCCGTGACCGGCTGTGCCCCGATGAGCCTGAACGTGTTTTCACCCAGATTCCAGATGATCTCCTGCGCACTCAGCGGCGCGGCACCATTCTGGCCCGTCACCGTCACCAGATCACCCACCCCCGCGCCACCCTTGGCATCGACGATGCGCGTCACCGCATCAAACGAGAGCCACTGCGCCACCATCTCCGAATCACGCGAAGCAAGCCACACCGCGCCCGTCGCTTCCGCGCTGCGGAGCCCGCCGCTTATCATCTGCGTCTCACCCGCCGCGGCAGACTCCAGCCGCGCCGTCAACTGCGCACACCGAAGCTGCGTCACCAGGCCATCAGCCAGCGCCTTGTGCGTGACGCTCACACCATCGACCAAGACTGCCGTTCCCGCGCTGCGATCAAACTTGAGCGACCCATCCCAGGCAAACAGCGCGGTTCCCTTCGAATCACCCGCCAGTCGCGAATCCATCGTGCCCGGTGCCGCTGCGGGCTCCTTGGCACGCTCGCGATCCATCGTCAGCAACTTTCCCTTGCCGGGAACATCCAGCTGGCCCGTCGTGTTGTCCGCACGGATCGACCCACCCTCCAGGTACATCAGCTTCACCACCGACTTGGGATCCGCGGCATCAAACCGCTTCATCTCAATGCTCGCCGGCACCTGCTCACCCGTCGCCAGCGCCCACAAGAGCGGCCGATCCGAACCCGCAATACCAAGATCAGGCCCGCTGCCCACCTTCGCCGGCTTCGACCCCGCCTCCTCACCAGCTTGCTTCGCATCTTCCTTCTTCGCAGCCGGACCCAGCGCGACCTGCACGCTTTGTGCACCAATCGTGTCACGTTCGAGCACGCCGCGCGTCATCACTGCCTGTGCAGATCCCGTGCACGTCACCAACCCCGCCGCGTCATCGAATGTCATCCCCTTCGACCAGCTCACATGCGCGGTCGAAGCGAGCTTCTCGCCGCGGGCTTCCTGTTCGTGAACAAACTCGCCGGGCCCTTCCACCGCGAGCGTGCGCTTCACGCCATGCATCGCAATCGTGTTGCCTTTGATCGCCGTCTTGAACTGCCCCACCCACGAACCCGGACCCGAAAGCGTCACGCTCTGCTCGAGCGGCATTGCCGTCAACAGCGAGGTCCCCGCCTTCACGCCATCCGCACGCTCAAAGCGCACGTCGCCGTTGGCAACAGCCTTGGCGACCACCGTCGAGAATCGGCCATCATCCTTTCGCTGCTGTTCGAGCGAGACCTCCAGTGCAGCCGCTTCCAGCTTTGAATCCTGCTGCGAAGCCTTCACTTCGCCCGCAGCCTTCAGCGAGACCGGCTGCGACTGCGATGCGCCCTGCACCTGCATGAGCGCCACATCCAGCTCCTTGGCCTCAAGCACGCCATCCTTGTCATCCCACGCACGAGCCTTGCCCTTCACCAGCACGCGCGACAGATACGAGTTGGCCGCGTTGATCGCCGTGAATTCCGCATCGAGCGACTCGCCGCTCAGACCACCACCGGTCGATCCACTGCCGGCCTTGACATCGCCCCGTAGTGCAATCGAACTCAGCCGCGAACTCATGGTTCCGTTGTCGAGCCCAAACGTGAACTGCGCCCCTGTCTTCCACGTCAGCATGTCGGGCTTGCGAGCGGCACCCTTCGATGTCACCGCCCCGGTCAGCGAGCCCTCGCCTTCAGCAGTCACCTTCCCAGCCGTCGGATCCACATCAAAGCGCATTGCCTGGGCCTGTCCGGCTCCCTCGCGCTCCAGCCGCGCGGGGTTCGCTTCACTCCCCTCAATCGCCGCGGCTTGCGTCGTCGTGAAATACTGCAGCATCCGACCCGTTGCGGAAACCTTCTGCTCCTGATCACGCACCACCACGCCGCCATCTTCCTTCGACGTCGCCCGCACGAACATGTCATCGCGAGCCAGCTCCGCCGGTGCCGTCTTGATCGACTTGAGCTCCATTGGCCCCGTCCAGGCCATCACGATCGGTTCATCAGGCTTGGCAGGCTTGCCCGCGCTCGCCGGAGCAGGCGGTTGATACGCCGCGTTGATGATTGCTGGCCCTCCGCTGCGTCCCTGTCCCGGAGCCATGCCCGACTTTTTCATCGCACCGCCCGACACCGCACCCGGGCGAAGCTCATTGTTCACCAGCCGCACATACCCAAGCAGCGCATCAGACGCAAGACTGCGAGTCCCCTGCACAATCGACACCGCGCCGCGAAGCTGCAGATCGAAGAACGTCTCAACCGGCGGCGGCGCGGGATGCGAATACGACGCCATCACCACGCGCACCGCGGGCGTTGGCCTCGATTCACCCGCCGCGGCTTGCCCCGGCACTTCCGCGCCCGGCGTCAGAACACAGCGCGTCGTCTTCTCCACCTTCAGCAACTCAAGCCGCTGACTCACATCATCCACGAGCACCAGCACATCGCTGCCCGCAAAGTCAATGCGCGGGCCCGTGAGCGTCACTTCACCTGGAAACCGAAACTCGCCCGACCGCAGATCAAACCGCAGTTCCTGCGAGCGCAGCGTCAACTGCGGCATTGCCTTCGCCGGATCAGGCAGCGATCCATCCGCGGTCTTTGGAAAGACCTTGGCCACCACATTCCCTTGAATCGCTCCATCCTCAGGGCGACTGCCGGTCATGTCGGGAATCAGCGCCTGACCAGAATCCGCCTCGAGATAAATCGTGCGCCCATCGCGCAGAAAGCTCCAGACCCGCGGCATCTCCATCTTGTACCGCTTGCCCTCCAGCGGCGTCGAACGCGCCGCCGAAAGCTGACCCGCGATGCGCGTCGGATCGCTCTTGTCCGCCATCTGCACAAAGAGTTCTTCACCCTTGCCAAGGTTCCGCAGCGCGCGATTCGACTTGCCCGAAGGCACATCAATCAAGTCCGGTTGCGGCGCGGGACTCACCGTTCTGCCAGCACCGGGTTGCTGCGAGGGCTTGCCCAAACCCTGCCACGACAGCACCACCACCAGCACACCCGCAGTTCCCGCCAACGCGGCGAGCCACAGCCCGGCATGATTGATCCGTCCGCCGCGGCTTTGATGCGCTGCACGTGTTGAATGGTTGCTGGACATCGTGTCTTTGATCTGTTCCGCCGCACCCGAAAAAGCTCTACCCACCCACACCCACCCACTCCACCGCCCCGCGCCGGCCAACGCTCAATCCTTGACGAGTTTCATCGCCATCAGATCCTGCACATCGAGAATGCCCACGGGCCGCCCCGCACTGTCCACCACGGGAATCTCATCCTGCCGATACTCGCGGAACATCTTCACGGCATCATCTACCAGTGCCGTATCGACCAGCGTCCGAGGCGTGCGTGTCATCACTTCACTGATCGGCCGCGACAACTCCGCCGGATTCCGCAGAATCAGTCGCCGCAGATCTCCATCGGTGAACAGCCCCGTCATCCGCCCGGTCGCCGCGTCTACCAGCGGGAGTGCGCCAGGACGTCGCCCCGACGCGGCGGCGTGCGCCAACGCCTCACTCACCGAAAGCGCATCCGACACCAGCGGCAGATTCCTGCCCGTAAACGTCCGCATGACATCGGTGATCGGTCGCAGCAACTCACCCAACGACCCGCCCGGATGACGCCTCTTGAAATCCGCACTCGTGAAGTTCATCCGCCTCGCAGCAACCAACCCAAGAGCATCGCCAATGGCCATCGTCGCCGTCGTCGAACTCGTCGGCGCATGAAACGTGCCGCCCCCAGCCTCGCGCTCAATGCCAAGCCGCAACGCGACGGTCGCCAAACGCTCCAGACTGCTCTGACCCGGCTGTGCTCCGCCCGTGATCGAGATGATGGGCAATCCATCCTGCCGCAACACCGCCGCGAGATTCACCACTTCATCCGTCTCGCCCGAGTACGAAATGCAGATAACGGTATCGGTCGCCCGGAAGCGTCCCAGATCGCCGTGAAAGGCCTCTGAAGGATGCACCGCGTGTGACGGAATGCCCAGCGATGAGAACGTCGCCGAAATCTTGGCCCCAACCAGCCCGGACTTGCCCAGCCCGGTGACGAGCACCGAACCGCCCGCCGAGGCGCATTGCACGATGAGCCCGACGGCCCGCGTGAATGGCTCGCCCAATGCGTCGGCCAGTGCGACCAACGCCGCGGCTTCATCGCGCAGAATCGCGCGCCCGAAGGCGATCTCATCAGCGGTCGTCGGAACTGCAGCGTCTGGAAGTTGTTCGGCAGAGGTTGGCACGTTGGGAGGAGTTTATGCGGCCCCCCGCACGAAGGACGCACGGCCTTTGCCGGGAGCGCAGCGAGGCTCTGACGGCCAACCGTCGGAAAACAGCACGCGGCCTCCCTCCTTCTCAGTATCAACCCAGA
>JBILUL010000044.1:0-32630 GCA_044371005.1 Phycisphaerales bacterium
CGTGTGGATCCATCGCAGGCCATGACCTTGGACCACCACGCGACGGGTGGGAAGCACGCAGCAGCCCGCACATATGGCACGTAGCACCGGCAGCTTTGGGCCGGTGCTGCGTGCTTCACACCCGGTGTGTGGATTCATCGCACGCCATGCGCTTGTACCACCACGCCACTGGTGTGAAGCACGCAGCAGCCCGCAAAGCCGGGCTGTTACGTGCCAGATTCAGATGGGCCGCTTTGGGCCGGTGCTGCGTGCTTCACACCCGGCGTGTGGATCCATCGCACGCCATGCGCTTGTACCACCACGCGACTGGTGGGAAGCACGCAGCAGCCCGCAAAGCCGGGCTGCTACGTGCCATACGGAGGAACCGGCCAAAGACTTGCCCGGCCCGTTAGGGTTCCTCTATCGTGATTCATGCCCTGTCGCATTCAGTCGTATCTCCTCCAAGGCATCGATGCTCTCCCATGCGAAGTTGAGATTGATTTCAACGACCAGGTGGTTGATACGGAGTGCCGCGCGATCATCGTCGGTCTTCCAGACGCGGCGGTCAAGGAATCAACGGAGCGTGTGCGTGCCGCGATGGCCAACAGCAACTACTTCTGGACCAAGGGCCGCACGCTGATCAACCTCGCACCGGCAGATGTCAAGAAAGAAGGCCCCACCTACGACCTGCCCATCGCCATCGGCATGCTCGTCACCATGGGTCGCATTCAGGCGGTGCGCAGCGCGGAGCAGAAGGGGCTTGACTATCGCTCGCTGCTCTTTGGCGGCGAGCTCGCCCTCGATGGACGCGTTCGGCCGATCAAGGGTGCCATCGCACTCGCATCGCTGGCCAAGGAACGCGGCGCCAAGGGCGTGATCGTGTCGGCGGACAATGCGGAGGAAGCCGCGGTGGTGGATGGGATCAACATCTACGGCGTGCGCACGCTCACGGAGGTCGTCGGCCTGCTCAATGGCGAGATCGAAGCCGAACCCGTGCCGCCGCCGGATGTGCGAGGGTTGCTCGCCAACACACCTGCGCCGATCGACTTTGCGGAGGTGCGCGGGCAGGAAGGGGTGAAGCGAGCGATCATCATCGCCGCGGCGGGATCTCATAACCTTTTAATGCTTGGCCCCCCTGGCACTGGCAAAACCATGATGGCCAAAGCGCTCCCGGGTGTGCTGCCATCGCTGATGCCTGAAGAGGCGATCGAGATCACGCGGATTTACTCCGCCGCGGGGCAGCTCAAGCCTGGCCAGAGTCTCATCACGGCGCGCCCGGTACGCTCGCCGCATCACACCGCATCCGCCGCGGCGGTGGTCGGGGGCGGCCAGATCCCGCGCCCGGGCGAAATTTCCCTCTCCCACCGGGGCGTGCTCTTCCTCGATGAGCTTGCTGAGTTCCCGCGTGATGTGCTGGAGTCACTCCGCCAGCCGATGGAGGATCACATCGTCACCATCGCTCGCTCGCACGGATCGGTGCGTTTCCCAGCCAATTTCATGCTGATTGCCGCGATGAACCCCACGCCCAAGGGCGACATGCCTGTGGGCGAAGAGGGCAAACGCATCATGGACCGCTACCTCGAGCGGCTCAGCGGTCCGCTGCTTGATCGCATCGACATCCATGTCGAAGCACCCGCCGTGCCCTTCAAGGAACTCTCACGCGGCGCGACCGGCAAGCCCGCCACGCCCGGCACCACCACCGCACAGATGCGAGAGGCCGTTCGCATTGCCACGGAGCGCCAGCGAGCCCGCCAGGGACCGCTGCTCACCAACTCGCGTCTCAGCGGCAAGCAGCTCGATGAGTTTGCCCGCCTCGATGAACGCACAATGACATTGCTGGGCGACGCGATGAGCCAAATGAAACTCTCAGCGCGGGCGTACGACAAGATCCGCCGCGTGAGCAGGACGCTGGCAGACCTTGATTCCTCGGATCGCGTGAAGGACCATCATGTGCTTGAGGCGATTCAGTATCGGTTGCTGGATCGGAAGGCGTGATGGGTGGGAAGAAGTTCCGAAGTTCCGAAGTTCCGAAGTTCCAAAGTGCGCCGCACGCTGCGCACTTCGGAACTTAGGCACTCAGGAACTTTCCCATCCCTCCCCTCTCCCGTACACTCCTCCCCACTGCATGCTTCTCACCGATGATCTCGACTACGAACTGCCGCCGGGTGCGGTGGCGACCACGCCGGCGGAGCCGCGGGATTCGGCGCGTTTGATGGTCATTCGCCGCGGCGATGCCTCGCGCATCGATCATGTACATGTTCGAGATCTTCCTGCGTTCCTCAAGTCCGGCGATCGGCTCGTGCTCAACAACACCCGCGTCCTCGCGGCACGCCTCGAGGGCATTCGCCCTGACACCGGCGGCAAGGTGGGCGGGCTGTACCTGCGACCGGCAGCCGCGGCGGACGGATGGCACGGTCCCGGACGCGCCTGGGTCGCCCTGATGACCGGCAAGTCACTTCGAGAGGGCGTGCCGGTGCATCTCACCGGTGCGGGCGGCACGCTTGAAGTGCAACTCATGACCCGAGTGCCGGCCGACACCGGCGCATGGGTGCTGACGCTTCGTGATGGACCTGGTCTTGATCGAACTGATGAGGCCCTGCTCGCGGTGTTCGGACACACTCCCTTGCCGCCATACATCATGAAAGCCCGCAAGGACGCCGCACAGCAACGGGAGAACGCGGCGGACCGCGAGCGGTATCAGACGGTCTACGCCGCGGCTGCGGGTTCGGTCGCAGCCCCCACCGCCGGTCTGCACTTCACCCCATCCATCTTCGCGCAACTCGCCGCGATGGGTGTCGAGCGCAGTGAAGTGCTCCTGCATGTGGGCACCGGCACGTTCAAGAGTGTCGAGACCAAGTTCGTGGAAGAACACCCGATGCACAGTGAGTGGTGCAGCATGTCGCGTGCGACTCGCGACCAGATCCTCGCGACGCGAGCGGCGGGCGGACGCGTGTTCTGCGTGGGAACAACCAGTGCGAGAACGGTGGAGTCGTTCGCGGGGGCTGGCGAAGGTGCCTTCGGGACCGATGGCGAGGCCTCGATGGATACGAGGCTGCTGATCACGCCGGGGTATCGGTTCCTCTGGACGGATGGGCTTTTGACCAACTTTCACTTGCCGCGAAGCACGCTGCTGGCCCTCGTTGGCGCCATGCTGCCCGAGGGGCTGCCGCGGCTCAAGGAACTGTACCGGGAGGCACTTTCGCGGGGCTACCGGTTCTTCAGCTATGGCGATGCGATGCTGATTCTGCCTTAACAGGTTGTTGAAAAACCAATTTGGCATCGAAACCCGACGCATTCCAGGCGACAATCTCTGCCGCTGACCCGGGTCTTTGAGGGAGCGAAGTCCCTGGAAGGCCTCGGGCCCGCGGGCTCGAAACGTTTTTCAACAGAATGCTCAATGGCCGCGGCGGGCTATCTCCTGCGGCGACGTTGAGCGACCAACAAACCACCGGCAACGGCGAGGGCCGTACTCGGGGCGGGAACGTTGCTCATCCGGTAGACGCCCGAGGTGCCGTCCGACAGTTCCGCGTAGAACGTAACGTCGCCCGTGACGGTCACGGCGGATGGATCGACGTGCAGGCGGGTGATTGTGAACCCATCCAGCACATCTCCGACTCCGAGTAGATGGGCGAGTGCCTGATCCGACATATTCAAGCCGCCGCTCGCACTCGCTCCCAACCGCAAGATCTGCTGGGACTCCGGGCTTATGAGGATCGCCCCAAACTCACCGAGACTGGCGAGCCGATACGGAGCATTGATGCCGTGATTCGGAAGCAGCAGCGACTCGACCGCGAGCACCGCTCCCGAAGCCGGATCGAGAGTCGCTTGCGCAAGGACCTGTGCCCCGCCATCGCTGGTACCAGTGAACGCGATCGCATCGGGGCCGACCACGACATCGCGGATCGTTTGGTAAAGCAAGTTCGAAGACCGTCCGTAGAGCCGTACGGGGTCGGTGGCGTCGCCGGACGCGGAAGCGTCCACAACGACGATCGACTGTTCCGAACTGCCGGCTGGCGTCTCGATGGTGACAGGAATCGCGAGACGGTCCGTGGTCCCATCGCCGTCCCAGTCGCGTGCAGCGATTTGCGGCCGCTCCCCGAATCCGACCACCCGGGAGACGCCGGGCAAACTCTCGATCGAAGCACCGAGCGGCTGCGCATTGCCGCCTGTCTGATCGCTCTGCACAAAGCGGGTGGCCGTAACGCCTTCGGTCTCGACGCTTGCGAAAGTCACGATCTGGCTGCCGTTGCTGGTGCGGTGAGTCTTGGCGCCCGGCTGACGCTGTCGCTTCTCGTTGATCGCCATCCCGCTCACCGTCACGCCTACCGACACGAACTTCAGGCCCTCCGCTCCGGCCACCATAAACCCGCCCACCCCCTCCGCTGCCTTCACGTCCAGAACCGTGTGTGAACCGAAGTTGTTGAAGAACCGGAACCCGTCGGAAAACTGGACGAGGCTTCCCGACGCGCCCCCGCCGCTCCCGCTGAACGCAACGGTACCGTCGCCCGCCGCCGCGAGATGGACTTCGAGCCCGCTGGCGGGGAGCCCAAACTCGGCGGGACGGAACAGCCGCGAGATGCTGATCTCCTGGGCGTGTCCGGCGCCAGCGACGAGGGTAGCGACAAGAACGGCGGCGGCGCGAGTGCGGAACGGGGACATTGGATCTCTCCTCCTTACCGGTTTCCCGGTTGACTCTTCGCCCATGACCACGGTGGGCTACTGAGCGAGAGTGTACCACGGAAATGTCCTTGTGGCGGCCGATTCCACCCGATTCACCATCGATCGGGGCTTGAGTACGGCATGTGTTTGCATGTTCAGCGTGGTGCGGTCGACGAGGCCGCGTGCGTCTCCCGCGCTCGCCCGCCCACGATCTGGCGCATGGCCGGATCGACCGATAGCCGCTCGGCGTCGTTGGTGTCCTCGTAGCCCGCCAGGCGGCTGTATACGGACTGCCGCAGCAGGGCCGTCATCGTGTGCCGCGTGTTCTTCTCGGTCCGCAGGTCGACGAAGTGGTCGTGCGTCCGGTTGACGCGCCGTACAACGCGGATGGGTGCGCGGGCACCGGCACCCTCCCTTGGAACATCCAGTTCTACGCGGATCCGAACACCTTCACCGGCGCAGTTACCGACCCCGGATTCGATGCCGATGACGAACTTGTGTTCATGGTGCGCGATGCGGGGGCTCGGGCGCCGGCCGTGACCGCTACGCCTGCCGGGTGCGTCGCCGGGTCGCGCGTCGAACTGGCAGGCCGTTGAAAAACCCCCCCCAAAGCGCAACCGCATCAACATCCGACGCGAACAGTACGGCATGAGAGGACGCATCACCGGCCATTCGAACCTGTTCGTCAAGATCAACCTTGAGGACCTCGTCCCCGCGGGACACCCGCTGCGGGCCATCAAGCGGATGGCCGACCAGGCCCTCTCCTTGATGGGCCGCACGTTCGCCGCGGCGTACAGCCCGGTGGGCCGGCCGAGCATCCCGCCCGAGCGGCTGCTCAAGGCGCTGATCCTGATGAGCCTGTACACGGTGCGGTCCGAGCGTGCCCTGTGCGAGCGGATCACCTTCGACATGCTCTTTCGCTGGTTCCTGGACATGACGCCCGACGAACCGTGCTTCGACCACAGCGACTTCACCAACTTCCGCACGCGGCTGGACGCCCTGGACATCACCAAGAAGTTCAGCGATCGCATCGTGATGATGGCCTTCGACGCCGGGCTCATCAGCGAGGACCACTTCTCCATCGACGGGTCTCTGCTCCAGAGCCACGCCAGCCTCAAGAGCCTGAAGCAGATCGAGGAGATCAGGAAAGCCGCGGAGGAACGGGAGAAGAACAAGGACGGCGACGCGGGCGGCACTCCGGCGCAGCCCGACTCCAACGCCTGGGTGGACTTCAAGGGCCAGAAGAGGTCGAGCGCGACGCACCGCAGCGTGACGGACCCGGAGGCGCGGCTGTACACCAAGCACGGCGGGGCGGCGTACCTCCAACACTCGGTGCACGTGCTGATGGAGAACCGGCACCGGCTGGGCGTGGACATCCGGGTGGGGAAAGCGGACGGCCACGCGGAGCGGAAGAACTGCCTCAAGATGCTCGATCGGGTGAAGCGGAAGCTGGGCATCGATCGGGTGACGCTGGGAGCGGACAAGGGGTGCGACGCGGAGGACTTCCTGCTGGCGGTGGGAGAGCGGGGCATCGAAGCGCACGTGTCGTGCAGAAGCAGGAAGGAGATCGAAGTTCCGGGCAAGGACGAGGAGGGCGCGTGGGCACGCTGGACCAATCAGCGGGGGCAAGGCGATGAGAGCTTCAAGATCAGTCAACGCAAGCGACGGCTGGACGAGGAGATCTTCGGGTGGCTGAAAGGGTTCGGAGGGTTGAGACGGGCGAGGGTGGTGGGACGGTGGAAGATCCAACAACTTGCGGACATCGGGTTGGCGACACTCAACATGGTCAGGATGAGGCGGTTGCTGGCGTGAACTGATGAGGCGAAAAGCCCATCGAGCCGCGCGGCTAGATCGACGACGCGGCGAACGGTGTGGCGATGCGCGGTTGAGAAGTGTTGTTCAACGGCCTGTTAAGGCCGGGTGACGTCGGGGACAATGCCGGAGGGTTCGGCGGGCGTAGTATTTAGGCCCGTTTGGTCAATGGGGCGTGACGCGGAGGATTGAGCAGCGATGGATCTTTCCGAACTGATCGCCGGGCTGGAAGTGGAGCGACCCGCCAATGCTGCGGGGCCGTGCCGCGTGTGTGACATCACCGAGGACAGCCGCACGGTGGTGCCGGGTTCACTGTTCATTGCCAGACGCGGGCTCAAGTCCGATGGCAAGCAGTACATTCAGGATGCCGCTGCCGCGGGTGCGGCGGCGATCCTGACCGATGACCGCGAGCTTGCCCCGCCGCCGGGCTTTCGCCTGCCGATCGTGTTTGCCGCCAATGTCCCGCTGGTCTCGGCGCAGCTCGCCGAGCGTTTCTACGGGCATCCGACGCAGACGATGAAACTGGCCGGGGTGACGGGCACCAATGGCAAGTCGACCATCACGTATCTGATCTATCAGTTGATGCGGACGGCCAAGCTCAAGTGCGGCTTGATCGGCACGGTGCTGGTGGATGATGGCGCTGAAGTGGCGCGGGCTTCGATGACGACGCCGCCGGCCATTGAGCTCTCACGCAGTTTCTCGGTGATGAAGGATGCGGGGTATGTCGCAGCGACGCTGGAGATTTCCAGTCACGCGCTTGATCAGCATCGCGCCGATGCGCTGAGTCTTGATGTGGGTGTGTTCACGAATCTCACTGGTGATCATCTGGATTATCACAAGACGATGGAGAACTACGCCGCGGCGAAGGCGAGGCTCTTTGAGCTGCTCCCCGCCACCGGCACGGCCATCGTGAATGCGGATGATCAGTGGACGCACCGGATGATTCAGCGGTGCAAGGCGCGGGTGTGGAAGTGTGCGCTCAACGCGGCTGCGAACGAAGCGGATCCGGCGGGGCCTGATGAGTGCCGCGCGACGGTGATTGATGCCAAGATGGAGGGCATGCAGCTGGCGATGGAGGGGCCGTGGGGTGTGATTGAGGCGCAGGTGCCGCTGATCGGGCGGTACAATGCGATGAATGTGCTGCAAGCTGCCGCGGCGTGCTTTGCGATGGGTCTGACGCGCGAGCAGTTGTGTGCGGGGCTTCCCAAGTTGCTCCCACCGCCTGGGCGTTTGCAGAAGGTGAGTACGGAAGCTGACGACATCACGGTCTTCGTGGATTATGCGCACAGTGACGATTCGCTGCGCAACTGTCTCTCATCGGTCGCCGCGGTGATTCCGGGGCGGCAGCATGCGGGGAGTCTGCTGAGGCACGCGGCGGGCACGCAGCGAACTTCGCCGCTGCCGGCGCGTGCGGGCGCGCCGACGACGGGAAGGTTGTGGGTGGTCTTTGGATGCGGCGGCGACAAGGACAAGACCAAGCGGCCTCGGATGGGTGCCGCGGCGATTGAGACGGCGGACATGGTGGTGATCACCAGCGACAACCCGCGGACTGAGAAGCCAAGTGACATTGTCGATCAGGTGCTGACGGGAATTCCCAAGGATCGGCGCGATCAGGTGGTGGTGCAGGTGGATCGTGCGCGGGCGATCCGATATGCGATCGAGGAGGCGACGGCGGGTGATGTGGTGGTGATTGCGGGCAAGGGTCATGAGAATGAACAGGTGATCGCGGCAGGCAATGGCGAGACGATTCGTGTTCACTTCGATGACTGCGAGATTGCAGAGACGAGTCTGGCTGAGCGGCGGGGCTGAGCGCGGGTGTCGAGGTTCTCGAACCAACGTTCCGCGGCGTGCGGGCGATAACCACGCAAACAACAACAACAACGCCAAAACGGGCCTGAAAACGGCTCGTTTTCCAATTGGCGATCTGGGCAACATCGTGCATTATTGGTGACCCCTTCCATGGGGGATTCAGCGCGCCCTGCGCTGAACACATGGAGGGCGGTGTCATCGGTGTGGCAAGGGCCCGCTGGCATGAACGGCGCGGACGGCGCTCCCGGTCCGATGGGTCCCCAGGGTGACGTTGGCCCGATGGGCCTCGAGGGTCCCGCTGGTCCCATGGGTCCGCAGGGCGAAGTAGGCCCCATGGGCCCCGAAGGTCCCGCTGGTCCCATGGGTCTCGATGGCGCTCCTGGTCCGATGGGTCCTCAGGGCGACGTTGGTCCGGTGGGTCCTGAAGGTCCCGCTGGTGTCAACGGAATCAATGGCGTTGATGGCGCCGCGGGTCCGATGGGTCCCCGGGGTGAAGTCGGCCCGATGGGGCCGCAAGGTCCCGCTGGTTTGAACGGAACCAACGGCGTCGATGGCGCGGCTGGGCCTCAAGGTCCGCAGGGAGAGATCGGTCCGGTTGGCCCGATGGGACCTGAAGGTCCCGCCGGCATGAACGGTGCTGATGGCGCTCCGGGCCCGATGGGTCCGCAGGGTGAAGTTGGTCCGATGGGTCCGCAAGGTCCCGCTGGTCTCAACGGAACCAACGGCAATGACGGCGCGGCTGGGCCTCAGGGTCCGCAGGGTGAGATTGGTCCGGTTGGCCCGATGGGACCTGAAGGTCCCGCTGGCATGAACGGTGCGGATGGCGCTCCGGGCCCAATGGGGCTGCAGGGCTTGCAGGGCATTCAGGGTGAGGTTGGTCCGATGGGTCCACAAGGTCCCGCTGGTCTGAACGGAGCCAATGGCATCGATGGCGCAGTCGGTCCGCAGGGGCCACAAGGTGAAGTTGGCCCGACGGGACCTGCTGGTCCGGCCGGGGCGCAAGGTCCCATCGGTCTGACTGGTGACACTGGCCCCGCTGGCCCACAGGGCCCAGCTGGCAACGACGGTGCAACGGGTCCGCAGGGTGAAGTCGGGCCGATGGGTCCTGCTGGTCTCAACGGAACCAACGGTGTCGATGGCGCAGCTGGTCCTCAGGGTCCGCAGGGTGAAGTTGGTCCGATGGGTCCCACCGGTCCGATGGGCCCAACGGGTCCGCACGGAGCTGTTGGTCCGATGGGTCCGCAGGGAATTCAGGGCATCCAGGGCATTCCGGGTGCAGTGGGCCCGCAGGGCCCGACCGGCCCGAATCTCGCGTCGCAAGTCGCCGTCAGCAGCGTTGATCTCGCGCCTGGTCTGACCGAGACGTTGAGCTATTGGGGAGCGTATACCAATGCGGGAAGCCCAGCGCTGTGGGACCCCAGTTCACCCAACCGCCTGACTGCATCGACTTCGGGTACCTACCTGCTCAACTACAGATTTGACAGGTGGAACGATCCGTCGCAACAGGTCTACATCATGGTCAACGGCAATGAGTACCGCGGGATATTCACAGATCAACTGTCCAGTATCGGTGGTGTCATGTTGCCCTTGAACGCGGGCGACTACGTTGAAGTTCGGATGTGGAGCGAACAGGGAGGCCCGATTGGTCTAAACTCGACCGTTTCCATGGCGCTGCTGACCAACGGTCAGCAGGGCCCGGCTGGTGCGACTGGTCCGCAGGGGCCAGCAGGCAATGACGGGGCAGTTGGCCCGATGGGCCCGGCTGGTCCTCAGGGTCCAAGTGGTCCCCTGGGTGCAACGGGTCCCCAGGGTGCAATGGGTGCGCAAGGTCCCGCTGGTCCCCAGGGTGCAACCGGCGCACAGGGCCCCGCTGGCGTTGCGTCAGCCTCGGCTCCGGTGGTACTCACCGGAACCAATGTGTCGCTGCAATCCAACGGCGTCACTTCGGCTCACATCGCCAACCGCACCCGCAACATGTCGTTCACTGGCGCACAGTTCCTGACCTCCTCGAACACTTCGGGGTTTGATCTGGGCAATGGAACGGTTGCCGCCAATCGCGCGGCACGTGTCTTCTCGTTCGCCGGCGCCAACGCCGTCGGCGGCATGACTCTTTCCTTTGTCGTGCCGCAGGATTATGTTGGTCCGACCGCGGCCGACACCACAGCCTGCCCTGGGCTGGTCACACCACGCCTTCGCATCAAGTGGGCCACCGACTCCACGCAGGCCAACGGGGCTCGCAAGATCAACATGGACGTGCTCTTCAGCCAGGACGATCAGCTCGTGGCGAACTCACTGGCGAACCGCTTCCGCTACAACGTTCGCAGCGGAGCGACTGGTTCGGATGCCGCGGAATCACTCGACCCCACCAACACCCAGATCGCCGACCAGCTTGTTCCCGAAGCGGGCGACAACTGGTCCACGGGTGAAGGTGCACTCAACGCCTGGGTGCCCGGCCAGGTGATCGTGCTGACGCTCTATCGCAATGCAACCTCGACGGAAGATCCCAACAGTGCTCGCGCGGGCATCCTGAACGTCTCGTTCGAATACGAAGCCGATCAGTAATCCACACCACAAGGAGATCTGTTCATGAAGCACTTTGCGATTCTTGTGGTGGCACTCGTTCTCAGCATGCTCACGACCGCGGCACGCGGTCAGATCGCCATCGAGTGGTCCACCGTCGACGGCGGCGGCACCACGCTCTCCACCGCCGGCTCCATCGAACTCAGCGGCACCATCGGCCAGGCTGATGCTGGCTCCATGGGCAGCGGCTCAACCGTCTTCTACGGCGGCTTCTGGGCCGTAGAGCTCGCTCCCGCGCCTTGCCCCGCTGACTACAACCAGGATGGTGGTGTCGATGGTCAGGATGTGGACGCCTTCTTTGCCGACTGGGAAACCGGCGAGATGGTTGCCGATGTCAACCAGGATGGCGGCGTCGACGGCCAGGATGTCCAGTTCTTCTTCGAAGTCTGGGAAGCTGGCGGCTGCTGATCCGCCGCGACTCGTCGCCACCAATAACACCACTTCCAACGGGCGGAACTCGCATGAGTTCCGCCCGTCTTTTGTTGATAACCCGTCACTTACGGTCTGACTTGTTCGCACATACACCAGGTCGCACTTTCTCGGACCTAGAGGTGGGATTTCTATCGCACTATCGGACCGTCGCTTGCCGCGACAGGCGCCTTGTGGCGAGCGCGTGACTGGCGACGAGCAGCTCGCCGCCAGACTGGTGGCCAGTGCAAAAAAATCGGTCCCATTTTTCATCGAATTTGCTTCCCAATGGGCACTGAGTCTGAGAAAGTAATGGGTTCTGCGCCATGCGCCATCGGTTTCTGAAAGTAACCGGCAGTGTCATCGTGTGGGCAGGTGCGGCCATGCCGCGGTTTGAGAGAAACGCCTGATGACAGGCAGCAGGGAGAAGCATTGTGAAGCATCAACGTTTTGGGAATCGCAAGGTTGCACATCACCTCATCGCGGCAGCGGGCCTCGCCGCTTCGCTCTTTGCCTCGTCTGCATTCGCGCAGGCACCCGTTGGATCAGCATTCACCTATCAGGGCAAACTGATGGATGCTGGTTCCCCCATCAACAACGCGTGTGACTTTCGGTTCAAGCTCTTTGACGCGGCGGTCGGCGGAACACAGATCGGTTCGACGCTGGCGCTCGACAACACCACACCCGGCGACGGACTGCTCACGGTGAGTCTGGACTTTGGCTTTACTGCATTCCAGGGCGATGGCAGATTCCTCGAGATCGAAGTGCGCAATCCCGCGGGCACTGGCTCGTGGATGACGCTCAACCCGCGGCAGACCATCTCCGCCGCCCCGTACGCGTTGTATGCCCTCAACGGCACCCCGGGCCCGATGGGCCCAATGGGGCCGATGGGACCAGGCGGGCAGCAGGGCGCCACCGGCCCAGCCGGTCCTCAGGGGCCACAGGGAGTTCAAGGCATCCCAGGCCTGCAAGGGCCGATTGGCGTGACCGGGCCCTCTGGCCCGCAAGGGCCCATCGGCGATGCAGGACCGGTCGGGCCGGCTGGACCCCAAGGTGTCCCCGGTCTGGTCTGGCTGGGCACGTGGAGTCATGCGCAGGTGTACTTGCCTGACAGTGCGGTGACCTTCAACGGGTCGTCGTATCGCGCGATTACCTTCAACTTCGGACTGACGCCCGACATGAATCCGGCCGCGTGGGCCGTGATTGCGATGAAGGGTGATACGGGTGCGACTGGTGGCACGGGAGCAACGGGCCCCGCGGGTCCTGCAGGTCCGCAGGGTCCTGCTGGTCTTGCAGGTGCCACTGGTCCGATGGGCCCGCAAGGCGTAGCAGGCAATGATGGTGCGACAGGGCCTCAAGGACCGGCTGGGCCGGCTGGCCCCCAGGGACCGATCGGCTTGACGGGTGCCACAGGCCCGATGGGTCCGCAAGGTTCTCAGGGCGTGCCCGGCGTTGCAGGCCCCGACGCAGCCGTGCGGGTGACGGCCTCGGCATACACCTTCTTCAACGGCGTCACAGTGGTCGCGTTCCCCAGCGCTGAGTTCTCGCAGGGTGATCCGTTGTGGAACCCGACGACCCCGACACTGCTGAAGGCGACCACTGCCGGTCGCTACCAGATCAATGCTGGTGCAACCTTCGAGAACATCAGCAACTTCGGTTCATTCCGGCGACTCATCATCCGGAAGAATGGCATCAGGACTCTTGCGCAATCCACCACGGCTGCCGTTTCGGGCAGTCCGTCACTGAACGTCTCCGCGCTCGCAGACCTGAACGTCGGTGACTTTGTCGAACTCCTGGCAGAGCATAACGCAGGAGCTGTGGCGGGCAGTTCGTTCGCTCGCGCTGACATGTATCTGGTCACGACAGGGCAGCAGGGCCCTGCCGGCGCCGTTGGTGCCACTGGCCCCGAAGGTCCGGTTGGCCCGCAGGGACCGATTGGTCTTGCCGGGACAACTGGTCCGGCTGGTCCCGCTGGTCCGCAGGGTCCCGCGGGCGATGTTGGTGCCACTGGTCCGATGGGTCCTGCCGGTCCCATGGGTGCGACGGGACCTGCGGGTCCGCAGGGTGTGCCCGGTGCCGCGGGGCCTGAAGCAGCCGTGCGCGTAACGGTCTCCGGATACACGTTCACCAGCGGTCCGAATACCGTGGTCTTCCCCAACGCTGAGTTCTCTCACGGCGATCCGCTGTGGAACCTTTCGTCACCGACACAACTGAAGGCAACAACTGCCGGTCGCTATCAGATCAACGCTGGTGCCACGTTTGAGAACATCAGCAATTTTGGTTCATTCCGGCGTCTGTCGATCCGCAAGAACGGTGTCGAGATTCTGGGCCGCTCCACCACCTCTGCGGTCGGTGGCAGCCCCTCGCTGAACGTGTCCAGCCTTGCGGACTTGGACGTCGGTGACTATGTCGAACTGATCGCAGAACACGACGCTGGAGTCAATGCTGGCAGTTCGTTGGCGCGAACGGATATGTACCTTGTGACGGGGCATCAGGGCCCGCAGGGCCCCGCTGGTGCCATCGGCGCGACTGGCCCTGAAGGTCCGGCTGGCCCGCAGGGGCCGCTTGGCTTGACTGGTGACATTGGCCCCATGGGTCCGCAAGGTCCTCAGGGCGTGCCCGGCAGTGACGGCGCGACTGGTCCTCAGGGACCTGCGGGTCCTCAGGGCCCGGTTGGTCTGACCGGTGCCACAGGCCCGGCTGGTCCTCAGGGCGTGCCCGGCGTTGCTGGCCCTGACGCAGCGGTGCGGGTGACGGCCTCACCATACACCTTCTTCAACGGCGTCACCGTGGTCGTGTTCCCCAGAGCTGAGTTCTCGCAGGGCGCTGCCTTGTGGGACGTGGCGACCCCGACGATGCTGAAGCCGACCACTGCCGGTCGTTACCAGATCAACGCAGGAGCAACTTTCGAGAACATCAGCAACTTCGGTTCATTCAGGCGACTCATCATCCGGAAGAATGGCATCACGACTCTTGCGCAATCCACCACGGCTGCCGTTTCGGGCAGTCCGTCACTGAACGTCTCCGCGCTCGCGGATCTGAATGTTGGCGACTACGTCGAGCTCCTCGCGGAGCACAACGGCGGAGCCGCGGCGGGCGGTTCGTTTGCACGCGCTGACATGTGTCTGGTCACGACTGGGCAACAGGGCCCCCAGGGCCCTGCCGGTCCCGTCGGCGCTGCTGGTGCTGCAGGGCCCGTCGGTCCTCAGGGGCCAATCGGTCTGACGGGGGCAACTGGTCCGACGGGTCCGCAGGGTCCCGCCGGCAACGATGGAGCGACAGGCCCAGTGGGGCCCGCTGGTCCGCAAGGCGAGGCAGGAGTCGCATCGGCCACTGCGCCCGTTGTCTTGACCGGCTCCAACGTCTCGCTGCAGTCCAACGGCGTGACCGCAGCCCATGTCGCCAACCGCACCCGCAAGGTGTTCATCCCCAGCGGCTCCTTCGTCTTTGAGTCAAACGCAGCACCTGTGCAGATGCAAGGCTCAGGAACAACCGGCATCTGGGTACGGCGCCTGGGCAACGACACCAACGAATCAGCTTCGGTCACCATTCAGGTTCCTTCTGATTATGCAGGCACAGGCGTTGCGATCCTGAGTGCTCCTCGCCTCACCATCTACTGGGCCAGCGACAACGCTGGCAAGGTCAACGTCGACGTTTCGTGGCGGAACATGAACGACCTGCTGGGCGGCGATGTCGGAAACACCTTCCGCTACAACTTCCGCGACGGCGTCACCGCAGCAAGCGGTGACAGTGCATGCGAATCACTTGCATCAAGCCCGGTTCGCACCGTAGTCGCCCAGACCATTCCCAATGTCACTGAAGCCGATGTGTGGACAGGAACCGGAGCTTCCTGGTCGGCCGGCGATCTCATCGTGCTCACGTTGCGTCGAAACGGAACGGCAACGGACGATCCCAATTCCGCGAACATGTACATCGCGGGCGTTGCGTTCGAATACGAAGCCGACCAGTAATCCACACCACAAGGAGACTCGTTCATGAAGCACTTTGCGATTCTTGTGGCGGCAGTCGTGCTCAGCATGCTCACGAACGCGGCACGCGGTCAGCTCGCCATCGAGTGGTCCACCGTCGACGGCGGCGGCACCACGCTCTCCACCGGCGGCACCATCGAACTCAGCGGCACCATCGGCCAGGCTGATGCTGGCTCCATGGGCAGCGGCTCAACCGTTTTCTACGGCGGCTTCTGGGCCGTAGAGCTCGCTCCTGCGCCTTGCCCCGCTGACTATAACCAGGATGGTGGTGTCGATGGTCAGGACGTTGACGCCTTCTTTGCCGCCTGGGAAAGCGGCGAGATGGTTGCCGACGTCAACCAGGATGGCGGCGTCGACGGCCAGGATGTCCAGTTCTTCTTCGAAGTCTGGGAAGCCGGCGGCTGTTGATGCAATACGCCCCGTTGTGCCGCGTTGGGCAAGGGGCAGACATCTTGAGTGACTCACACCGCCGCGGCGGAGCCTTTCGTGGGGCTCCGCCGCGGCTTTCATTTGGGTGGCAACCGCCTCGATCTGTGGCCGGTATGCATCTCCTATAACTCCGCATGCTCCCACGCCCCCTGATCGCCCTCTCCATTGCCTGCACGCTCGTGCTCGGTGCGTGCAGTGATCCGGTCGCACAGCTCAACGCAGCGGTAGCCACTGCTGCCTCGCCGACCGGCGGACGGTCCGCCGCGGCTACGGAGTTGGCCAGCAAGATCCGAGCGGGCACACTCAAGTTCTCGGATTCGATGGACCGGGCCAACACCATGCTCGATGAGGTCGCGACGGGCAAGACCAAGAGCGCCGATGCAACGGCGTTCGCCGGCGCGGTGCTTGATGCAGGAACCATGATCGATGACCTGCTGCCCAAGCAGGGCGAGATGGAGCTTTTCTGGATCAATGTGGGGCGTCTGGCGTTCAGGGCCGCGGAAGAAGCGCACGCGGCTGACCGCGTGCCGGAGGCAATGACGCTCGTCTTTGCCGGGCCGCAGCGCTGGCAGAACCAGGCGTACTGGGAGCGGTACTCCGATCACGATGGGCTTGCCGCGATCATTCTGGCCAAGAGTGGACAGGTGGCCGTCGCCCTCGAGCGGCTCCGGTCACGCGCGGAACTTCGGGGTGTTGCGCTTGAGGTGTACGAACTGCTCACCAAGCCGCAGTGACGGCCCGTTGATCGTGATGGCCAGCGGATCGAAGCGTTCAGTCTTCCTTACCGACTTCGAGATATCCAAGCGACAGCAGGTGCGCGAGGAACTTGCCTGACTGCTTGACCGCATGGCCCGGATCCGACTTGATGCGCTTGGCCATCACCGCGATGATCTCGCGGCTTGGCGTCATTCCATCCAGGAACCCCAGCAGTTCCGCGGCATGCGAATCCAGTCCGATCTCAAAGTCAAACCCAACCGTCTGACGGAGCGTTGATCGCTCGATTGACCAGCCGCCACCCTTGGTGCCATGGCGTTCCTGCGTGAGCACGTGATCCTCGCACAAGCCCAGGGGAAGATCCGCCAGCTCTGCGTGATCGTTGCACTGCTGCAGGATCGTCTGATTGTCGAAGATGCGAAGGATCTGCTTGCTGGCCTCACCATTGCACGATTCCATCGGCAGCGAGTTGGTGCGGAACCAGTTGCGGCCAGTGGTTGCAGTTCGCTTGCGCAGAATCAGCACGCCCAGGCTCACCGCGCGGGCTCCGAGCTGATCAAAGCTCTTCTGCCATGCTTCGCGGGAAATGGGTGAGGCGCCGGCACTGGCGAGCTGTGCTTCGTGCATCCACTGCTCGATGTACTCCTCGGCGGTTTCCTGCCGCGTCTCGATGAGCCACGCGTCACAGCCGGATGAGGCCAGCCATGCCATGGGTCGGCTTGCCCAGTCGTCATCGGCGCGGTGATGCCAGTTGCAGGCAATGCAGGCAAAGCCACCTTCGGCCAGTTGCTTTGGCGTCTCCCGAACGAGCTGCTCAACGAGCGCATCGCCTTGTGCGAAGCCTCCCAGGCAGACCAGATCGTGCGGAGGCGAGATGATGAAGGGCGGATTGCTCACAATGAGGTCGAAGGGTTCCTCATCCTTCACCGGCTCGAAGAGACTTCCATCTCGAAGTTCAATGTTGGTGATGCCGTTGAGCTCGATGCTCCAGCGGGCAAAGTCCAGCGCTCGCGGATTGACATCCGTGGCGATCACCTTGCCTGAGTGCTCCGAAGCGACCATGGCGTGAAAGCCCTGGCCGGTGCCGATGTCGAGTGTGCGGGCTGACTCGTATCGGACAGTGAGCGTCGAGAGCATGCTCGTGGCCATGCCCACACCAAGCACGTGATCGGGCTTGAGTGCGTGGCCTGTTTCACCGGGTTCAAAGTCGCGCAGCGTGAGGAGGTTGCCAATCGGCACGATCGCCGCGGCGGACTGCACCTGCATCTCCCCCACCGCAATCAGAATGCCCCGCGAACGCAGCTCGGCCAGCGGGAACGGGGCCAACGCCGCCTCCACGCGGCGTGCCTCCACGGGCACATTGAGGAAGAAGAGACGGATCAGTGTGTTCAGCGAGGTCGGCTCACTGGTCGCGGCGATGGCCTGCTGACGATCGATGGGCTGGCCTCGAAAGGCTCCCAACTCGTGAAGTGCCCGGCGGGTATAGCCGCATTCGTGCAGAATCTCTTTGAGCGTGCCAAGCGAGTGCATGGGTGAACCGTCTTTGGTGTTGGAGGGTGGAGCGAAGGGCCTGTGGGACAATGCCAGCATAGGCCAAAAACGAAACTCGCCGCCCCGGAGATTCCGGAGCGGCGAGCCGTAAGAGCGGGTGAAGGGACTTGAACCCTCGACATCTACCTTGGCAAGGTAGCACTCTACCACTGAGTTACACCCGCTTGACTGCGAACACTTTTCGACGGTTTTGCCGCCGCAAGTGGGAAGAAAGATAATGCGGTCGCCTCAAAGAGTCAAATCAGGTTGGTCTGTACCGGCACATTCCTTGTGATTAGTCCTATAATATCTATTCCATGGGTGCCATGAAGGGGATTTGCGGGTAAACGGGCGAGATGTCGGGTTCGAGAAACTCTGGGGCGTTCGGGCAGGAATTGGATCGCGAAGGCGGTACGCTTGGCCATGAACGACAAGCACCTCATCACGATCACGCGGCGGACTCCCGGCACTCCCAGTGTTGAGGGGGCGGAGTTTCGCATTCTGGGCGATCAGAAGCCCACCCGCGAGGCCTTGCTCGCTGGAATCAAGGGCAGTCATGTCGTGGTCACGATGTACTCGGACAAGGTGGATCGGGAGTTTCTGGACGCGGCGGGGCCGCAACTCAAGGGTGTCTGCAACTTCGCGGTCGGCTACGAGAATTTTGATCTGGCGTTGTGTCATGAACGCGGCGTGGTGACCACCAATACACCGCATGCAGTGACGGAAGGGACGGCGGATCTGGCGTGGGCACTGGTGCTCGCCGCGGCGAGGCGATTGATTGAGGCTGACCGTTACGCGCGCAGCCCCGAGTATCCGGCCCGTGGCCACCTGGGCATGAGCGATTTTCTGGGTCAGGACCTGACGGGACGCACGCTGCTGATTGTGGGTGCAGGGCGCATCGGGTATGCGACGGCGATGCGTTCGCGTGGCTGGGGCATGAAGGTGCTCTATGTGGCGAGAAGCCGGCACTGGGACTTTGAGCTTGCACCGCTCGCGGCGGAGCGTGTGGAGTTGATGGACGGACTCTCGCGGGCGGATGTCGTGAGCATTCACTGTCCGTTGACGCCGCAGACCAGGCATCTGATGAATGCCGCGGCGTTTGCGGCGATGAAGCCGGGAGCGATTCTGGTGAATACGGCGCGTGGTCCGATTGTGGATGAGCAGGCGTTGGTGGATGCGCTCGCGGCGGGGAAGCTGTATGCCGCGGGGCTTGATGTGTTTGAACAGGAGCCTGTGGTGCATCCGGCGTTGATTGCCAATCCGCGTGTGGTGCTGACGCCGCACATTGGGAGTGCGGAGACGCGGTATCGGGAGATGATGACGGCGATGGTGTGTGAGAATGCGCAGGCGATTCTCGCCGGCAAGGAGCCGCCCAACCGGGTGCGGTGAGCCGCGAGTTGGAGAAACGTCTGAAAAAAGAACGAGCCCCGCACTGCGTGCGGGGCTCGTTGGTTACTCAGTGAACTCTGGAGTCAGCGGTTCAGCAGCCACCCGCTTCCCAGACGCTGAAGAAGTAGGCGACATCTTCGCCATCAACGCCACCGTCGAGGTTGACGTCGGCGATCGATTCGCCGTTCTCCCAGGCGCTGAAGAAGGCGTCGATGTCGGCGCCGTCCACGCCGCCATCCTGGTTGAAGTCGGCCGGGCAGGGGGTGCTGCACTCGGTGCCGATGGTCATGGTGACGTTTCCGGTCTGACCCCGCCAGCCGCCGATGCGGATCAGGTAGTTCTGACCTGCGTTGGCCTGGAAGGAGATCTGAGACTGGACGGCACAGCTGTCATCGTTGCAGGTGATGACGGTGTTGGGCGCGCTGGGGCAGGTGCCTGCGTAGGCTCCCAGCTTGGTATCAAAGCTGCTGCCGCAGAGGACGACTGAGGTGAGACCATCGCACGGAGCGACATAGGAGTACCAGACGTCGTTGCCGATGTTGTTGTCATTGAAACCAGAACAGAAGGACTCGGTCGGGCCGCCGGTGGCCGGATCGGTGGTCGCGTCATTGGTGCAGAAGTTGTGGGTGCCATCGGTGATGGCGATTGCATTGGCACACGAATCATTCACGGGCTTCGTGAAGAATGCGTTGAGGAAGAAGCTGTTCGTGGCAGACTGGCTGAACTTGGAGACGCGGACATAGACAGTCTGGCCAGGAACCACAACTGTTTCGAGGACCGAGTCAAGGGCTGAGCCGGTATCCTGAGCACCGCAGTCGGCGACGCCGGACTGGCTGCGGTCATCGATGCAGGCAAAGGGTGCTTCACCGCAGTTGTTGTGAAGCGACAAGACAGTATCGAGACCGTTTGCGTCGTTGCTGCCGCACGTAGTCACGCGCAGGCGGCCCGGGGAACATGCCGCGGAGGTGAAGCGATACCAGACATCGCCATTGGTCGCGGAGCTGCCGCACGGGGACGTGCCGTCGTTGGTGGCGCCAACCAGGGTGCCCGGGAGCGTCAAACCGGTGCTGGTGGCCGAGGAGATGTCGATGGCGTTGCCGCAGGCATCGTTGGCCAGGCGGAATGTGGCATTTACCACGAAGTTGCCGCCTCCGCCGCCGTAGCGTGAGATGCGGACTCGGACGTTCTGGCCCGCCGCGAGGTTCAGCGTGACGAGTGAATCCCGCAAGAAAGGCGCATCGAGTGCACCGCATGACGTGGTGTCGTCGTTGCAGCCCAGGATCGTGCCGCCGCAGGCGGAGTAGACGGTGAGCACCGTGTCGATGCCCGCGTTGACGCCACCGATATCGTGCGTCCCGCACGTTGACACCGTGAACGATCCGCCCATCTGGGCCGGAGCGGTGAAGGTGTACCAGACATCCTGGTTGCTGGCGCCGCCAGAGCACGTCGTGCCGCCGTCGGAGGCGCTGAAGGTCGCGTTGTTGAGTGTTCCGCTCACGGTGGTATCGGAAGCAAGAGCGATGGCGTTGGCGCAGACATCGTTCGACGGCGGAGGAGCCGCGGCGGCGACTGCGGCGCGAGCATCGGGGATGCCGTAGCCATAGACAGTGTCGTACCCAGCAGCGCCACGGTCCTTGGCGGTCGTGTACATGATGTTCTCGACCTGTGCGGCCGTGAGCGATCCGTTGCGGGAAATGACCAGTGCCGCAACACCTGCGGTGTAGGGGCAGGAGAAGCTGGTGCCGTTCACCACGGCGTAGTCGCCATTGGCGTAGCCATCGCCGCCGGTGCGGTCAGCCGTGTAGATGCCTTCGCCCGGTGCCGCGAACTTCTGCTCGGTGCCGAACTGACTGAAGCTGGTCAGTCCTCCCGTGTGGTTGATGGCGCCCACTGCATTCACGCCCGCAACGCGAGCGGGGTATGCGATCGTGCCTGCACCGCTGTTGCCCGATGATGCGAAGTGGACGATGCCTGCGGTACGGGTGTTGGCGTAGGCAGTTTCCAACGCGGCGGAGGTGCCGCCGTAGGAGTTGCTGTTGCTGGTCACGCGGTAGCCGTTGGTCTGGCACCAAGACAGTGCATTGATGGAGTTTGAGATGGCGCCGCCCCAGGTGCCGTTGCAAGGAACGGTAGAGACACCGATGCGTGCCGAGGCCGAACGGCAGTTGGGGGCGATGCCCGCGGTACCGATCGTGTTGTTGATGAGGCTCGATACACAGCTGGCACATGCCGTGCCGTGGTTGTCGCAGGCGTTGACGGGCGAACCACCGCTGCCCTGACCGGTGAAGTCCGCATTGGTCGCGGCGATGCCCAGATCAGGATGGTTGAGCTGTACACCGATATCGAAGATCGCAACGGTGACGGCCGAACTGCCGGTGGTGATATCCCAGGCTTCAACGCCGTTCATGTCGGCATCAGCGGTGCCGCCGGTCTGCCCGGTGTTGTGAATGCCCCAGAGGTTGCTGAAGAACTGGTCGTTGGGAATCAGACCGCCCATGCCCGTGATCATCATGTCGGGCTCTGCGAAGACCACATCGGCGCGCTGCGCGATGGTGTTGGCCTGCATCAGCACTTCAAAGCCGTTCTTGCTCGCGGCGGTCGTGAGATCGACGCCATCCATGCTGGCCCAATCACGCTCGACCAGGATGCCGTTGCCGCCGGCGACCACACTGTTGGCCGCCAGAACTGCATCACGCTTCGCCGGAGCGGTGCCGGGCGCAAACCCGACGATCACATCGCGCGTCGGGAAGATCGGATACGTTGCGCCCTGAGGACCCAGGGGCAGACTGTGGAAGACCGGCGTCGCGAAATCAATCGTCGCCTGTGCCGCGAGGCTGGCGACGAGGGTTTCGATGCGCGTTCCGGGGGCGACTTCAACGAGCCACCAGCCAGCGATGGTCCAGTCCTTCGCCGCGGCGGGGTTGAGACCGACAGCAACCAGCCCCTTGTTCAGCGAAGCGACATCACGTGCCTGCACGGCGACCTGCGTGACATCGAGGCGGAGCGTCTCGAACTTCTTGAAGAGATACTTGCCGTACGACGCCTGCTGCTGGGCATCAGACGCGGTGCTTTCCGCCGCGGCGAAGCCGAACATCGGGACGACCGCCGCGGAACATGCCGCGGCAATGAGACAACGAATAACCTGACGCATGAATTCTCCCTGTACGTGATCCTCTCCGTCGCTTCGGACCCCACTTGGAACCCCAAAAGCGTGGAGACTCTCAGTCTACCCGATGGGTGCCGAATTTCATGTGCGATTTTCGACGATTGTTTCCAGATTCATGCAACTGCCTTGGCGATTTGGTGATAAGTGGGCACTCGGCGATGCCGAGCTTGTGTCGTGCGCACGCAGGCCATATGCGGGCAGTGTGCAACGCCGATGTGGATCATGATTTCGCGTCCGGCTGGTTGGATTCAACCAAGGCTGACGTGCAATGTCGCTGAGCCATGCCGCGTGTGAGTGACTGGTGCCCTTGAAGGGCGAACCCTGCCCATCCTTGTGCCTGAGTGGTCAGATGAGAAGCTGACGGGGCTGGCGATTTTGCCGCCGCGGCGATCTGTCAGCGCGTCGCTCGCCAACCTCGCACGGCGACTTCAAAGGACTCACTGCAAATACGCAAGCAAGCAAATACACAAGCGAGCAAAAACGCAAACACCCCGACGAATCATCGTCAGGGTGTCGGCTTGAAGTGGGCGAGGAGGGATTCGAACCCCCGAAGGCGTAAGCCAGCAGATTTACAGTCTGCCCCGATTGGCCACTCCGGCACTCGCCCGCACATCGTTCAGATTGTCAAAGCCCGACGACTCTCCCTCTCGGGCGGTTCTGCATGACGCTGAACCATTGCTCGACAGGTCGAAGTTCGGGGCCTGAACGATAGCCCGGACGTCCAAGTGAAGCAACTGTCGCCAATGTCATCAACGGGTGCAATCGGCGTCTGGATGCTCTGGAGGGGCACGAAATCAGCCACGTTTGGACTCTGGCAGGATGGAAGCCTGAGATCCGGGCGTGCGTTGGACCGGAAACTCGGCCCGCCCGCTTCGGCCTGCTCAGCATCGCCCGCGATGGTGGTGGCCGCCTCGATGGCCACCGTGATAGTGGCCGCCGCCATCGCCGCAATCGAACACGCAGCCTCCCAGCAGGGTGGCGCACAGGACTGAGAGCGAGATGAGCGCAATGGAACGAACCGCACGAACGTTCGAGCGAACCAGCAGCATTGGATGTCCTTGGTAGAAGCACCGCCTTGACGCGTGCGTTGGTCCGGAGCCTGCGGGGCACATTGCCCTGCAGCCGGCGTTCGCCGCGTATGGCTGGGGAGTATGACGCGAACGAGAGTGGGAAGTTCCGCAATTGCAGCAGCACGCGGCGAGGTCGCCGCGTGCTGCGTGAAAGCCGTTCAGATTGTCCGGGTCAGATCAGCAGCCGCCTTCCCAGTGGAAGAAGAACGTATCGACATCGCTGCCATCAACGCCGCCATCCTGGTTCATGTCCGCGGCAGGTTCGCCCGCTTCCCAGGCAAAGAAGAAGGCCTCGATATCGCTGCCATCCACGCCGCCGTCCTGATTGAAGTCCGACGGGCACAGCGGAGGCGCATTGACGGTGAGCATTCCGGAACTTGACGAAACGGTGCTGCATCCGTTGTACGCATCGCAGTAATACGAGCCGGCATCGGCGTAGTCCACGAAGGTGATGGACAGGTTGGGAGTCTGAGTGCCGCCGTAATGGCCGTCATCGAACAGCATCTGCCCATCGCGGTACCACTGATACCCGTTGGCACCCGCCGCCCAAATGTTGAACCAGGCGGATGACCCCTGGGTGACGGTCATGTCGAGGGGGTTTTCCTGGATGACCACCGAGCAGTCGACTGTCAGGTACGCGCTGTCGGAGGTCTGAGAGCCGCAGCCACCGAAGACTTCGCAGTAATACGACCCGGCATCGGACGTGGAGACCGGGTAGATTGAAAGACCCGATGACTGTGAACCGGAGATTCTGCCATCATCGAAGAGCGGCTGGCCATCGCGGTACCACTGAAATGACCCGAATCCCGAAATGCCTACGGAGAAACCGGCACCACCGCCGTCGGTGGCCGTTGTATCGGATGGCTGAGAAGTGATGGAGAGGCTGAAGTTCGCGTATCCGACATCAGAGGCGGAGGGCTGTGCCTGCACGCACTCCAGGTAGGGAACGACGAAGTAGTAGTACGCGACGTTGCCGCCGACGCTGGTGTCGAAGTAGGTCGGATAGGACTGCGACGCGAGCAGGAACGCCTGATTGAAGTCGGGTGTCTCCGAGCGGTAGAGGTCGTACCACGAAGCGCCCGAACCGGTATCCCAATCCACGGTGATGAGCCCGCAGTACTGGCTGTCGGAGGCGTAGACCCAGTTGACGGAAGGGATGCCGTTGACGACGCGTCCGCCCATCGCGGGGCCGCCCCGATCGCTGACGCCGCACGAAGCCACACCTTCGACGTAGTACTCGAACAGAGTGCCGGGCGCGGCGGTTTCGTCGACGAAGAAGGAATCAAATGAGTTGCCCAGGTGATAGACATCGCCGGGGCTGGCAGGGTCGATTCGATAGATGTTGTAGTACTCGGCCTGATCTCGCTCCCACGAGATCGTGACGGGAGTGCAATCGGCATTGGCCGTTGCGTTCACGTTCTGCGGAGTTGGAAGACACCCGGCCGGGTCCATCGCGCCCAGTGCAGCAGCGCACGACAACTGCGTAAAAACGCCAAGAATGACCGCACGAATCATGATCGTTCTCCCCTGCTTGAAGATCGAGGCCAGTGGCCCTGATCAAACCTCTCTGATGCGGAACGCGAATGCCCGCACACAGGCGGAGGTTATGCGCCGAGTTTCCCACGAGGTTGTCCGAGGCTGCGCGAAGCCCAATTGAGACACGCTTGCCCGGTATCTTCAAGAGTGGGCCTGGAGAGATGGGATCTGGGCTGTGCCTCGCGGTGGTGGGTCACCAGAGTTGGCGGTAACCGGAGCGGGCACGTGCGGGCGGGAAAGCCACCTAAAGGACTTGAACCTTCGACCCTCGCTTTACAAAAGCGATGCTCTACCAACTGAGCTAAGGTGGCGACAGAGGGAGTATAGGGGCGTCAGCGGGGACAACGGCGAGGAGGCGCGTGGCGGGCTGTGCGTGAAGGGAAGGGGAAACCGGTCGGGAGATGTTGGGAGTGCCGTGGGGTGGGCGGGCCTGTTCGCCGCGGGGCTGATCAGCAGGTGCCGGTTTCCCACTGCATGAAGAAGGCCTCGATGTCGCTGCCGTCAACGCCGCCATCCTGATTGACATCGGAGTGGCCCGCGCTGTCCTGCCAGTCCACGAAGAACGCCTCGATATCCGATCCATCGATGCCGCCATCCTGGTTGTAGTCCGCTGCACAGAACGGGGGCGACGTGAGATTCTCGATCGTGATCGTCTCGTAGGTCACCAGCATCATTCCGCCGCCGGCGGCGCCGATGCTCCAGTCGTAACTGCTCATGTCCTCGAATCCGAACGTGGCGGGCGCGAGATCGAGGATATCGCGAGAGGGAAATGCCGCGGCGGTGGTGAAGGTCCTGAGGAAGCTCATGCCCATCGTCAGTCCGGGTCCGCCGTTGAGCGGAATGCTGCGCGGGAAATCGATGTCGTCGGAGAGCACGAAGCCGTCGACGGCCGGGTCGTTGTCGCGAAGGATGAAGTAGGGAACCGTGGTCCCCAGTGACGCGGGCATTCCCGTGGACGCTGACCCGATGGTGATGGTGAAGGTGGAGTGGTCGATGATGTACCCTCGCACCGGGTAGAGCGCGCTGTCTACAAATCGCCCTGAATCCACTTCGAAGGTCGCGACGGCGCGGTCGTTGGCACGCGCGCTCACCAGCGGTCCGCGCGTCATCCAGTTGTTCTCGACGGATCCGGTGAGGGTCACGCGGATGCGATCGGCGTGTGCTGCGCCGCTGAGTGCGAGCAGGCAACCGATCCGAACCAGCGTCTGATGAGAAATGGGCTTCATGAGATGCTCCAAGGCGAACACAACGCAGTTCCCGCCACTGGCGAGGAAGGGTGAATGATACTTCGGTCCAGGGCAGAAAACAGCACCCCGCATCGGGCCGTTGGCGGGCCGGATGCGGGGTGCTGGGTCGATCAGAGGCTCATCGTGGCGTTACTCAGCAGCCACCGTTCTGCCAGGGAACGAAGAAGGCTTCAACGTCGGAGCCATCGACGCCGCCGTCGAGGTTGACGTCGGCGGAGGTGTCGCCGCCCTGCCACGCAAGGAAGAAGGCTTCGATGTCGGCGCCATCGACGCCGCCATCCTGATTGAAGTCGGCGGGGCATGGCGGGGCGACGTCGCACACCAGGCGACGGACGGCGAATGCATCCATGGCGCACTCGACGACGTTGCCGACGGCGGGCGTGTCGGTGGCGATGAAACGGATCTTCATGGTGTCGGAAGCCGGAACATCGGTACCGATGAGGAAGTTCTCAAACCGCCAGGTATTGGAGGGTGTGCTGTAGGTGCGGAGGTTGACCCAGGTGGTTCCGCCGTTGAGCGAGTAATCCACCTTGAGTCCGTCGCCGGGCGAGAAGGTGCCGCTCACATTCGTATTGCACCAGGCTGCGAAGCTGATCGTGTCGCCATTCGACGCGGCGAAGGTGCGGGAGATCAGCGTGGTCGAACCACCATCAACGTCGGTGTTGGACGCTGCAACGCTGAGATTGTTCTTGGTGAGCCAGCACTTGCCGGTGCCGACGCGGTCGTAGTCGGCCGGCGGATCGCCGCGGTCGTTGGCGGGATTGGTGGTGCCCGAGTAGATGGGTGTGCCGCGTTCCCACGCGCCGTCGGTGGCGGAGGTGCTGATGGTCCAGCCTTCATCGGTCTCGCCGGTATCGGTGAGGGGCGAGATGATGCTGGTGAAGACCTTGGCAACGGTGGCCCCCACCGGCGCGCTGGTGGGGCTGAACTTGCGTCCCTGGCTGGTGTCGACGCTCATGTAGTACTGCACGACATCGAAGCAGTTGAAGGCGGGGATGGTGGCCGTGTAGCGACCCGCGGCTGTCTGCGTCATCGGAGCGGTGACGTACGCCGCGTTGTTGAGCGAGTAGTGCAGGAGCCCGGAGTCGGGAACGAGCGTGAGGTTGAACTCCGTGATGTCGATCGGGAAGGAGGTCGTCTGCGAAGGCATGAGTTGATCAGGACGACCGCTGGGGTAGGTGAAGATCGCGTTGAAGGGCACCTGGTAGCTCTCCACGACGCCCGCGGAGGTGGTGCTTGCGGGAGCGGAGGCGGTTGAACCCATGCCGCGTTTGGCGAAGGCGGTCCAGAGGGGACCGACATCGGCCCCGCCGAAGGTGATGTTGTCGGCCTGGATGATCGCATCACGCGACTGCAGGAAGTTGGGATCGCTGACGGAGTGGAGCTTCATGCCATCCACGACCAGCCGCATCATGCGCTCGTTGGCGGCAAAGCCCAGGCTGGGCCACATCGCCGCGCGCCCCTCGAGCAGCGTGTTGCACCAGATCTCGCCCATGTTGTGCACTGCGGTCGCCGAGTTGCCGATGATCGGGCTGCGCGGGACGTTCGCGGGGTAGTTCTGCTGCGCTTCGTCGCTGTCGGCGAAGGTCTGCGGATTGAGATTCATGTCGGTGCTGTAGGGGAAGCGCCGAATCCCGAAGTAGTAGTTGGAGAGGTACGTCGCTTCGAGGAACTGCTTGGTGGCGTAGCCGCCGGTGCAGTACGTTCCGTTGGGATCGTCCGTGGGATCCGCGTTGAGCGAGATGCCGAAGTAGTCGCCCCAGCCTTCGCCCATCGCACGCGTGACGTTGGCGGAGATGCCCTGGTGCAGGCGGATGGAGAGACCGTGCGAAAGCTCGTGATAGACGATGTCGCCGTCGAGGGTTCCATCGCGTGCCGGAGTGGGACCCGTGAAGACGTACATCTGCATGCGAGCGGTTGACCCGTCCGCACCGGTGGACTGCCAGTTGGCGTTGTTCGTGCCGCCGCCGTCCTGGCCATCCGCGATGACTGCGTCACCACCGGTGCCGCCGCGAGCGAAGTTGCTCGTCTGGAAGTTGCCGGCGACCTCGTTGAATCCCATCGCGTACAGGCGATCGTGATAGTTGTTGGTGTACCAGAACATCTGGACGACCGCGAACGCGGCCCAGTTGCCGGGTGCCTGAGCGTCGTTGAACGGGAAGTCAAAGACCCGGTTGACGCCGCCATCGGGGCGGGGATCGATCTGGTTTGAACCGGTGAGATCGGTGTGCGCATCGACGTTGTTGCCCAGGGTGAGGCGGGCATTGTCATCGATCCAGCCGTTGGGGGAATACGGACGCATCTGATCCGGGGTCACGGTCACGAGTGAACGCGTGATGAAGGGGAACTGCGTTGTCCCGACCGTCGGCAGGCCGGGCGAGCCGGGGGCCGGGCTGTCGGTGGGGAAGATCCGCATGGTGATGGGCTGGGTGGTATCCCAGACCAGGCGATTGGTACGGTGGAGGATCTCACCAGTGACGGCATCAACGGTGATGTCGTAGGTGTGGCCGATGCCCTTGACCGGCACGGTGACCGCGTAGGCCGGGCGCACATCGAGCACGGTGCGGGGGAACCAGACGCGGCGGGTGATGATCTTTTCATCGTCGCGAAGTTCGGCCGCGCCAGACCAGACCGTGGCCTCATCGCCGGGAGTCCCCTCGGCATCATCCGCGTTGATGAGTGCAGGAACAGGTTCGGATGCGATACCAACGCCCACATTCGCCGCGGCGAGCTGCAGGGCCTTCCTCGCTGCGATCGCGGCACCCGGAAGTTCACGCGATTCAAGACCGGGAATGAAGGTGCTGCCGATGTTGATGATGCTGCCGAACCGGTCGACGTTGGCGATCACCTTGCAGCCGATGACATCCACGCCGCGGTACTGCTGCTGGAACGTCATGTGCTGCGCACCGTTGAAATCGGTGAGGTAGTTCCTGGAGATACGGGCGGCGTCCAGATCCGCGGCGGTGATCTCGAAGGCCGCCGCGTGGTCGTCGATGAACGAGCGGGCCGCACCCATGGGCGACTTGGTGGCGATGGAGTAGCCGGGCGAGGTGAGCATCTGCGTCAGCGACCTGACCGAACTGACCGAACCGGTGAACTGGTCGAAGTCGATGGTGATGTCGGGGTAGATCGCTCGCAGGCGAGCCACGGCCTTGTCGCGTGCATCCCGCCGCTCGCCGCTGAGCGCGGCGTCGCGTGCAGCCACGACTTCGGGGATGGCGACGCCGATCTCGCCGCCGATCCGCACGTCGTAGTTGGGGTAGCCGGTTGCGGCGAACCGCGACGCGCTGCCGAGAATGGGCTTGCCGTCAGCGCGGAACGCTACGGGGGCGGCCTGTCCGGTTGCAACGGGACGAGCGGAGGTCTCCAGCGAGGGGACGACGATTCCGTACGCTCCGACAGTGGTGCCGGCGCACAGAGACAACGCAAGGACCGTGCGATTCATCTATTTGGACTCCCGTTCCCACGAGATAGCGAACACTTCGGACAGCGCACAACACGGGCATGAAGACCCAGCGCCGGCCCATGGACAGCATACCACAGGAATCAGGGAACGGGTAGCGGGTTTTTCCACAGAAGCGAAAAAAGTCCGAAAACTCGCCCGGGGGAGCACCTGTCACCGGGCAAGGTTCAACCCGTCGCAAGCGCTGCCAGCATCTCGAACGAGATATCGGCCGAAGATGCGACAAATCGGTCGGCATGTGTCAGGCGGGACGGGGGGAGGGTGTGCCCCACCGCGATCGCCCGAACACCCGCCGCCTTCGCCGCGGCGACGCCCTTGTCAGTGTCTTCGATCGTCACGCACCGGTTCGCGGCGAGTCCGAGTGCCGCGACCGTCTTGAGGTATGGTTCCGGATTCGGCTTGCTGTTGGTGACATCATCGGCAGAGATGATGCATCGCATGTGCGAGTCGATGCCAAGGGCGCGCGTGATGTGCTCGATCTCTCGTCGGCGTGCTCCCGAGCAGATGGCAATGGGCACGCCGGCCTGCGTTGCCTCCTGGATCAGCCTGAGCGTGCCGGGGAAGGCGGGGACATCGCCTCGGGCGAAGGCCTCCTGGGCGAAGACCCACTTGTCACGGGAGATCGCGGCAAACTCCTCGTCACTTGGCGTTCGACCGAAATCAGCGCAGACCGCCTTGTAGGCATCGCGGTCGGCGAAACCGACCAGTCGCTGCTGGTTGGTCTGAGCGGAGAGCGTCATGCCGACACGCTCGAAGCCTGCCCGCAGCCCGGCCTCGTGCATGGGCTCGCTGTCCACGATCACACCGTCGAAATCAAGGATCAGGCCCCACGCGGCGGTCATTCGGGCTTTCCCTTCACGACGATCATGCTTCGCATCGAGGAAGCGCCCTGCTCATCGATCGTTTCGGCTTCGACCATGACGAGGGTGTCTGGTGCTTCGCTCGCGAAGAAGCCGCCGCCGCGGAAGGTGTCGCTGAACTCATCCTTGAAGTTCTTGAGCGGGATCTCCATGTGCTCCCCCACCGCCAGGCCTTCGATGGGCCACGAGTAGCGGCGATTGAGCCACAGGGTGCACTTGCCCAGCGCGGTGGCGGTCGTGTTGGAGAGTTCGATCGAGTGGGTGTGGCGGAAGACCTGGATGTCAAGGGTCCGAGCATCGCGCGTGACGACATCCGGGTAGGTCCGCGCCCAGGCTACCGGCGTGGGCGCGCTGCGGCAGGCCGTCAGCAGGAAGGACGCGGCGAGCAGGGGAGCGCAGGTGAGGAATGTTGACTTCACGGCGGAAGCGTACGCGCCGACGAGAGTCCGAGGCCAGTCCGGCGTGGACCCGCGGGTGCTGCGCAACGGGGATTTCACGGAATCCAAAACTGGATCGGATCAGTCGCGGATGAGCAGCTGCCCGCGTTCGGTGTCGCGGATGACCATGAAGGGCACGCCACGGTTGTAATCGAGGCTTTCCGCCAGGCGGGCGAAGCTGTCCGCATCCTTCACGGCATCCTCGCGGATTCCGACGATGATGTCTCCTTCCTGGAAGGGAGACGGGGTGGCGCGGGCGCCTCTGCCATCAGCATCAATGGAGGTCACGACGACGCCGGCGACATCGCGGTAGCCCAAGCGGCGGGCCTGCTGTGCGGTCAGCGTCCGGACGGACATGCCCAGCGGGTCGACGCGTACTTCGCCGTTTGCGGCGGCCTGATCGGCCAGCGAGACGCTGACGGTCTTGATCTCCTTGCCGCGGAGGACTTCGACATCGGCCTTGGTGCCCGGCGAGGAGATGGCAATGGCCTGTCGCAGGCGGGGCTCGTTGACCGCGGCTCCCTTGAACTTGAGGATGACATCGCCCACCTGGAGTCCGGCCTGTTCCGCGGGGCTCTCACGCACGACCTGGGTGACCGCGACGCCCTGCGGGTGGCCTTCGAGCTGATAGGAGCGGGCGTCCTCGAGTGCAACGCCAAGCCAGCCCCGGACCACGCGGCCGTTGGCGATGATGTTCTCGACGACGGTGCGGGCGGTGTTGGCGGGGATGGCGAATCCGATGCCTTCATAGCCGCCCGAGCGGCTTGCGATGGCGCTGTTGATGCCGACGATGCGGCTTTCGAGATTGAGGAGCGGGCCGCCGCTGTTGCCAGGGTTGATCGCCGCGTCCGTCTGGATGAAGTCCTCCTGCGTACGTCCGGTCTCGCGGGGGGTCACGCTGCGGCCCTTGGCGCTGACGATGCCCTGAGTCACGGTGTTGGAAAGGCCAAAGGGGCTGCCGATGGCGACGACCCATTCGCCCACTTCGAGCGCCTCGGAATCGGCCCACTGTGCCGCGGCGAACTTGGGTGACTGGTCCTTGGGCTCGATCTTGATCACCGCCAGGTCGGTCAGTTCATCGCGGCCCACGAGCTTTGCGTCAAACTCGGTGCCATCGGCGAGCTTGGCTCGCAGCATATCGGCGCCCTTCACGACATGGTTGTTCGTGACGACGTAACCGTCCACGGAGATGATGACACCCGAGCCCAGGCTTGAGGGCTGGAGCGACGGAGTGCCGCGTGCAATCGGGCGTCCGAAGAAGTCGTAACGGACGGGCTGCACCTTCGTGAGCGCGGTGATGTGAACGACGCTGGGCTCCACGGCGCGTGCCACGGACTTGAAGGCATTGGAGAGCTGTCTGGCAAACGCGATTCCCTCATCCTTGGCGCTGGCGACGGCCGGTGCCTTGTCCTGGGCGATTGCGCCGGCACTGAGTGTGCCCAGAGCCGCGGCGGCGAGCAGACATGCGAGTGACGAGGAAACGCGACGAGAGCGAAGTGACATGGTGTTCATGACTCAGTTCTGTATGGGCGCCGCGTCGATCTTGTTCACTC
>JBILUL010000187.1:0-9095 GCA_044371005.1 Phycisphaerales bacterium
CGTTGAGTCGGTTCTTTGATGGAGTGCCCGACCCCAATGCGGTGGTCGCGGCGGATGGCACGGGCGGTCCGGCGCCGATGCCGAGCCTCTCCATCCATGAACCGTACTCGAAGGAAGCATGCGCAGAGTGCCACAACACAGGCGTGCGGCTCTCACGCGAGAGCTCGACCATGTGCCTCAAGTGTCACGAGAAGGTTCCCGGAGAGCATGTGCAGATGCATGGCCCGGTCGCCGCTGGCGCGTGCCTGTGGTGCCATTCGCCTCACGAATCGCCGTACAAGCATCTGCTGCGTGAGCCGGACCCCAAGGTCTGCACGCAGTGTCATACGCCCTCGCTGCTTGACGCCACGCGAGTGCCGGCGCACGGCGATGCGGCGCGTTCGTGTCTTGAATGTCACTTTGGTCATGGTGGGCCTGAGCGATACCAGCTCAGGCCAGGCAGTTCCGGGGGCATGACGCCTCCGGTGGAGAAATAGTGACGGGTGAACGCTCGTGGTCCCCAAGTCCTGATCGCCGCGGCGGCACTCTGTGCCGCGGGTCGGTTTGCGCGTGCTCAGGACACGCCCCCGCCAGCGGACGATGGCGGTCCGGTCGTCATCGGTGAGTCCACCGAGCGATGGAAGCCCTACGAGCTCAAAACCTTCTCCGCGTACGTCGACCTCAACGGGCGGTACCGATCCGACACGCTCAAGCAGCAGGGGCAGGCGGATCTCACGGATACCGAGACGCGTCTTCGCGAAACGCTCGGCCTTGACGGCCAGATGTACTTCGGTCACAAGAACCTGGTGGATCTGACGGCCAGTGCGCAGTTCGCGCTCGAAGACAGCACGATCGACAGCGATACGGCGCAGGCGAAGTTCGATGAGTCGCAGCTCAACGCGCTCTACAACCTCAGCGCGCTGGTGCTGGCCAACAGCTACATGCCGACCACCGTCTACACCCGCCGCGAGGAGTTCACGCTCGATCAGGCATTCGCCGGCTCGATCGACAGTCTCACGAGCGAGACGGGCATCGTGAGCACGGTGCGTTCCGTCACGGCACCGACGACGTTCCGGCTCTTCCATCTTGAGAACGACCAGAACGACCTGCTTGGCATCTCTGATTCAAGCCTCACGCAGGACACGGCGGCGGCGCAGAGCAACATCCTCATCAGCGACAGCCACAAGCTTGATCTGAACTGGACGTTCGACCGGGTCAGTGAGACGCAGGGAAGCGGCTTTCAGAATGACTACGACCGAAACGATGCCCAGATCGCCGAAACCTACACCTTCGGGGACAAGAACCAGAATCAGCTGCGTTCATTCCTGCGCCTCTACGACGAATCAGGCCAGTTCAAGTATCAGACACTTCGCTGGGATGAGCAGCTGCTGCTGCTGCACAGCGATCGGCTCGAAACTCGGTACAACACCACCGCGGAACATCTCACACGCGACGATCTTGATCAGACACTTGCCAGAGGCGATGCGAACATCCGCCATAAGCTCTTTGACAGCCTCGTGAGCACCGGCACCGTGGGCGGGCAGCAGATCAAGACCTCGGAGAACTTCAGCACGACCGATCTGTTCATGAACGGCGGGCTCGAATACACCAAGCTCGTGCCCAAGGGCCGCTTTGATTCAAGCGCGGGCGTGGGCGTCAACATGCAGCAGAACAGCGAGCGCGGCGGCTCGCTCTCGATCATCGACGAGCCGCACACGTTCAACGATCCGCTGCCGATCGTGCTCTCGCGGCGGCAGATCGTCCAAGGAAGCATCAACGTCACGGCAATCGGTGGCTTTCCAACCTACATCGAGGGCCCCGACTACACCGTCAGCTATTTCCCCGATCGTGCCGAGATCCGCATCCTTCCGGGACGCGGCATCGCCGATGGCCAGACGCTTCTGATCGACTACGTGCTCGGGCCGGAACCTGGCAGCAACATCGACACGCTCTCGACCAGCGTCACGTTCCGGTACACGCTGACGGAAACGGCACTCAGGGGCCTGGGGGTCTACACGACCTACCGCACGCAGACGAGCAACCTGGATACCGAAGACCCGTCGCAGTTCGTGATTGATGATGTGCGCGTGCTGCAGTATGGTGCCGACTACCGCCGCGGCGGGCTGACGCTGCGTGCGGAGCAGGAGAATCGCGAGAGCACGGTCAACCCGTATGACACGTCGCGCCTTCAGGCCACCTACGACTACATTCTGGGCATCGGTTCGGTGGTCACGGTCGATGCCTCGTACGATCTGATCGACTACCAGATCCCGGTCAATCACGTCGAGTTCATGCGTCTGACGACGCGATGGGAACAGCAGTTGACCAACACCCTCGCGATGACGCTCGGGCTTGAGTATCGCGACGAAAAAGACGATCTTTCCGGCAACTCCAACGGCCTTGAGGAACGCGTGGGCCTCAAGTGGAAGTATCGTCAGACGAGCGCATTCCTTGAGATCAACAACTCCTCCCTCGAAGCGACGACCTCCGAGCAGACCTCTCAGACCCTCGAGTTCGGATTCCGCCGCAGCTTCTGACCCCGATGAATTCCACGCCGCCGCCCTTCAGAGCAGAATGCACCCATGTCGACCGCACGCCACTCCAGCCCGTCTCCCGCCATCATCGCCGCCATCGGCCTGCTGATCGTGACCGGTCTTGGTGGATGCGCGACCAAGCCGGGCATCATCTTCGACCCCGCGAACACCGCCACGCGCTGGCCTCCTGCACCGGATGAAGCACGCGTTGAGTACATCGGGGAGATCCGCACCGATGCCGATCTCAAGCCCGGGCGCGGAATGGGCGGAGCCATCCGTGACTTCTTCGCGGGCAAGCGTGAGCCGGTTGGCATGGTCAGCCCTCTTGGTCTGTGCACTGATGATGCGCATCGCCTGTATGTCGCCGACCCGGGCCTGCAGGGTGTTCATGTCTTTGATCTTGAAACCCGAGATCACTCGGTCTGGCGGCCTGGCAAGGGTGCCCAGCCGTTCGTCTCGCCCGTTGCCGTCGCCTTCGATCGTCATGGGACGACTGGCCGCGTACTGGTCGTCGACTCCTCGTACGCGGCGATCTTCGCGTTCGATCTCAAGGGCAACTTGCTCGGAATTCTGGGCAAGGATCAGTTCACTCGCCCGGTGGGCATGGCGGTCGAGCCGGGCTCAGGCCGGCTGATCGTCGCGGATGCTGGCGCCCATCAGATTCTGGTGCTGAATCCGGATGGATCCCTCGAACGGCGCATCGGCGAACGCGGCAGCGGACTGGGTCAGTTCAACTTCCCGACCAATGTCGCCATCGACAGTGCGGGCAATGTCCACGTGTCCGACTCATTGAACTTCAGAGTGCAGGTGCTCGGTGCCGACCTTTCGCCGCGGCGTCAGATCGGCTCCAAGGGCGACCTCCCGGGATACTTCGCGCAACCCAAGGGAATCGCCTTCGATCCATCCGACCACCTCTATGTGGTGGATGCGCACTTCGAGGCCATTCAGCTCTTTGATCTCAGCGGCACACTGCTCATGTCCTTCGGGCGCGAGGGCCGC
Source organism: Phycisphaerales bacterium (assembly GCA_044371005.1). Taxonomy (GTDB): domain Bacteria; phylum Planctomycetota; class Phycisphaerae; order Phycisphaerales; family UBA1924; genus UBA2402. The sequence continues at coordinate 3,513 of JBILUL010000187.1, forward strand.
GGCCCCGGTGAGTTCTGGCTGCCTGCCGGCATCCATGCCGATGGTCAGGGAATGATCTGGGTCGCCGACTCATACAACCGCAGGGTGCAGGTCTTCAGGTTCATTCAGCAGGGAGCCACTCCATGATTCGTACCACAGTGCTCGCCGTGCTTGGCGTTACCGCCGCGTTCGCCGCGGCGCAGCCATCAAGTGTCGTCAATGGTCCGCACAATCTGTCCGCCGGCGGGCCCGGTTCCATCCGCGCCGTGTCGGAGAACGAAGTCTGCATCTTCTGCCATGCGCCGCACAACGCGTCGCCGGTCAAACCACTGTGGAACCGCGTGATGCCAGTGGACAGCTACACGGTCTACTCGAGCCGGGCGCTTGATGCGCTGCCGGGCCAGCCGACGGGTACATCGAAGATGTGCCTTTCGTGCCACGACGGAACGATCGCTCTGGGCCTGGTGGTGAGCCGCGATGCGCCGATCCTCATGTCCGGGGGTGTCACCACGCTCCCCGAGGGACATGGCCGCATCGGCACTGACCTGCGGGATGATCACCCGATCTCATTTGCGTTCGATTCGTCGCTGACGGCGCGAGATCCGAAGCTGCGCAGCCCCGGCGCCCTTCACTCAACCGTGAAGCTTGACTCGAACAACGAGCTGCAATGCACCACCTGCCACGATGCGCACAACAACATGAATGGTGACTTTCTGGTGATGCAGAACAACGCCTCGCAGCTGTGCGTGACCTGCCACCAGGTCGGCACGACGACGGTGACCGCCCACACATCCTGCTCGGCGTGTCACCAGCCTCACTCGGCACCCAGCGGGCCGTACCTGCTCAAGCGGGCGACCGTGTCGGACACGTGCCTTTCGTGCCACGATGGCACGGTGCCCGGTGCCGCGAACATCAGTTCGGACACTCGCAAGCTTCACAATCACGAGACCAACAGTCCGGTCGATCCATCCGGGACGCCACAGCAGCACACCAACTGCGTCAGTTGCCACGACCCTCACACGATGGCACCGGGTGCAGCGCCCGCGCCGGGCATCCACCCCAACTTCGGCCGCATCGCAGGCGTCAACAGCTCCGGCGCACCGGTCGCGGCCGCAAACTACGAGTACGAGACATGCCTCAAGTGCCACGCGGAGGGCAGCATCATCCAACCGCGCGTGCCGCGGCGGATCGTGCAGAACAACACGCGACTCGAGTTCGCCACCAACGCCGTCTCGTTCCATCCCGTGATGGGACCCGGACGCAATCCCGATGTACCCAGCCTGCGTCCGGGCTGGACCACATCGAGCGTCATGGACTGCTCGAGTTGTCACGCTTCCGAATCCGGACGTTCCGCCGGCGGTGTGGGCCCCTCGGGCACGCACGGCTCAAGTTTCCCCGGTCTGCTCTCCGCCAGGTATGAGGTCGCGGACAACACCTCCGAAAGTGCGTCCGTCTACGCATTGTGCTACAAGTGCCACGACCGCGCGAGCATTCTCAACGATGTCTCCTTCAAGGGACACAAGAAGCACATCGTCGACGAGCGCGCACCGTGCGCTGCGTGCCACGATGCGCACGGAATCGCTTCATCGCAGGGCACCACGACCGGCAACAGCAACCTCATCAACTTCGCAACCACGATGGTGACACCCAGCCGGCGCACCGGTCGCCTCGAATACCGCGATACCGGGCGATTCCGCGGCCAGTGCTACCTGACCTGCCACGGCGAAGATCACGCTCCCGAGAGCTATCCCTGACATGCACCGGTGAGCCGGCACCCGGTAGCGGCGACGACCTTCAGGGCATGACGACGCCTGAGCCGACAACCGCGGCCTGCTTGACCATCGCCAGCTCCGCGGCACGGCGATACTCATGCATCGCCGCCTCGCGCCGACCATTGGCTTCATTCACGTGCCCGAGCACATAGTGCCCTCGGGCATTCTTTCCATTGGTCCGCAAGACCTCGCGTGCAAGTGACTCTGCCTCGGCAAGCCGCGGTCCCCCCATGGATACGAGCACCATCGCAAGGCCCAGCTTGGCATCGGCACTCGTGGGATCAGCACCCAACGCCGCACGGAATCGAGCCTGCCCCGCGGCGTAGTTCCCGATGGAAACCTCCAGTTCGCCCAGGCCAACCAGCGCCTGCACGAGGGCCGGTTCCAGCACAAGCGCCTCTTCGTACCGAGCGCGGGCGAGGTCCACGAGTTTGTGCCGGGCGAATTCATCGGCGACTCTCACCAGTTCAACCGCCCGACGAGTTTCGGCTCGCTCGCTGGCACCGCGCTGCTCCACAAGCCGATCAAACTCCTCCTGCGACTGATCGCCATTGGAGAGGTGAATCGCCTGCGCGAGCAACTCCTTGAACCGAGGCAGGAATCCGGGCATTGAATGGACAACCTTGCCAGATCCGTCGATCACCACGACCGTGGGCATCACCAGCACATGGAATGCATCGAATGCCTCGTGCATCTGATCATGAAGGATCAGAGTCGGGAAACGCCCCAGACCCGCGGTTTCTCTCAGACCGTCAGAAGGCACGCCTTCGGTGACAACCAGAATCGGAATCGCGGCATCACCGGCGGTCTCCGCAAGCACATCGAGGGTGTCGGCGCATGCACGGCGGACGCCTTCGTGAGAGAGTTCACCAAAGATGATCACCAGCGTCCGCGGCAGCAGTTCGCGGGTCCTGACCGTCGTTCCGCCAATGTCCTTGAGGTCAATGGACGGAGCTTCGATGCCACGTGGCGGTACAGCCGACCCCGCGGCGAACAAGCCAGCCGCGGCGACCAATGCCAAGACAACTGGCCAATGCCCACGCCCCCTTCGCGAGCGGTCTCCAGGCTGAGACGATTGATGTGCCGTTGTCTGCATGTGCATGCTCCAACACCACTGTTTTTTCGCGGATGAACCCGCGGCGAACCCTGTTTCCCCCCACAGCCCCACTCCCCCCATCACCCGCCCGATCGCTCCGCCCCAGCACCCCGATGTCCAGATCCCGCTCAGAGTTGGTTGGGTCTGAACTGCGAACGAGTGCGTGGAGTCAGGCGAGCGCAGACTCCGAGTCCGGAGACTCGTGCTGCACAGCGTGTGCCAATCCGCGAGGGCTCCTCCCACACCCCCCAAATCCCCCGCCAATCGCCCCCACTCCCTGCCACGGCGGGCCGATGGCAACGATCATCCAGACTCTGGGAAACTCTGCCCGATCGCCCTCTCATCATCGGGGATGCCCGATGGCTGGCGTGCGTGCATCGAGCCGACACTGCGAACGGACGTGGCACCCACTACGATGGGATGAAGGGCACTGCACAAGGCGTGCAATCCGAGAAGCGGGTGCCTCCACGATGCTCAGGAAAGGACTCCAGCGATGCCCCGCCCACTGTGTTTCCGCTCCCCGATGCTGATTGCCGCCCTCGCTGGCGCGATGTGGCTGAATGCTCATGCGCAAGCGTGTTCGGATGGCCTCCGCAATCTCAAGCCGGGCGAACCGATTCCGTCGGTCTCCATCGGACAGCTTGATCAAGGGGCGGTTTCGACTGCGTCTTGGCGGGGCGGCGTGACCATCGTCGTCTGCCTGGCCTCGCAGCAGCGCCCTTCCGAACTGGCTGCGATTGATTCACGAGATGTGGCCAGGACATGGGAGGCCAAGGGGCTCAAGCTCTTTCACCTCTCGACGGAAGCGCCCGCCCGCGAGTATTTTCGCACCTTCCGTTCCCAGAGAGCGATCGATGTTCCGTTCCTGATGGATGAATCCCGCGCCTTCGCCGATGCGATCGGCATCATCGTGCTTCCGACAACGCTGGTGCTTCGCAAGGACGGCACGCTCGCGCACGTGATCTCACTCCACGGTGACGACTATCGGGACCGGCTGGATGCGTATGTGCGGCACGCCCAGGGCGAGTTGACAGATGCGCAGCTCGAGGAACAGCTCAAGGTCAAGCCGGTCGCGGAGGCATCCGGTTCGAATCGGGCATCCGCACATCGAACGCTGGCAAAGACCCTGCTTGACAAGGGAGAGCTTGAAGCAGCCAGAGCGGAACTGAACAAGGCGCTCGAACTGGACCCTGCGAACGTACAAGCCAGCCTGGATCTCGCGGATGTGCACCTGCGGATGGGGAAGCTGCCCGAGTGCGAGGCGGTGCTCGCGCAGGTGCTCAAGCAGACCCCGGATCAGCCGCGTGCAGCGCTGCTGCGACTCTTCCTCTTGGTGCGTCAGGAGCAGTATGTCGAAGCCGAGCCACTTCTGGTGGCAGCGCTGGCGATCACGCCTCAGCCGGAGCGCATTCATGCCTATCTGGGTCTGGTCTACGAGCGGACCGGAAAGCCGGACAAGGCGATGCAACACTACAAGTCAGCACTGAGCCGCACCATCAAAGAGCGGTTCTGAGCAGTCGGGTTCTCCGAGCCTGATGCCTCGGCGAGGATTCAGGGCTTGGGCACGCCCGCGGCGGGTGGTGCGACCGGCACCGCCGGCGCGGGCGGGGTGGCGGCAGCCCCGGCTGCGGGTGCCGCGGCAGGAAGTAGAGCGTTCCGGTCGTACGACTGGGCCTTGTGGCATCCTGGAGCGCACGATCCACCGGTCTCGGTCTGCTTGTAGTTGATGGGGAGCTTCCACTGGCCGAACGGCACGGTGTCGGCGAGGTGCTTGTCAGTCGGGCTTGCGTGCAGGGAGTGGCAGGAGCGACAGCTGCGGCCCTGAGCCGGGTTCACGACATGGACCCAGTGGAGATTTCGATCTCCATCGCGGAAACCGGTGGGCTTGTCGCCGCGTTCCTTGGCAACCAGACTCTTGTCATGGCATTTGAAGCACAGCGCGTAATCTTCAGCCTTGAAGGGCTGCGAGAAGCGTTCGCTGAATGGCTCGGCGAGAAGGTTGGTGTGCTGCCCACCGTGCACATCGTGACAGCCTGAGCACTGGTCCTGACGAATGGGCCCGTGCTTGAAGTTCTTGGCCACGGCGATCTCCGCGACGGCGGCGACTGTGTGGGTTTCGAGCTTGATTGGGTTCTTGTGGCATTCGAGGCAGGCTTCGACGGTGCTGCCCTTCATCAGGTTCGCGGCATCGCTGCCGTGCGCCACGTGGCAGTTGAGGCACGCTCTGCCATCCTTGACGGCCGAGTGCGGGTGCTTCGCACCGACGGCAACATCGGCGATGGCCTTATGGCAGGTGGTGCAGAGCTCGGTTGCGGGCGCGGAGAGGACCTTGGGTTCATTGGATGAGTGCGGGTTGTGGCACTGCAGGCAGTCCTTCGCCGCGGGAGGGTGCGGGTGCTTGAACTTTCCAACTTCCTTGGAGACGTCCTCGTGACAGGTGAGGCAGAGCGCCTGCTTGTCCATGGTGAGCAGCTTGGGGGAATCGGAGGAGTGTGGCTTGTGGCAGGGGAGGCAGTCGAGGGCCACCGGGCCGTGGACGTGCTTGCCGGCAGCAACATCCTTGTGGCAGGTCAGGCACAGATCGCGTCCGGTATCGGCCTTGAGCAGCATCTTTGAGTTGCCACCATGCGGGTCGTGACAGGAAGTGCAATCACCCTTGGCGACGGGAAGATGCGTGAAGGGGCCCTCGCGGCCGGTCTTGTCGATGTGACAGAACTCGCAGAGGTTCTGTCCCTC
>JBILUL010000188.1:0-8798 GCA_044371005.1 Phycisphaerales bacterium
CCGATGCCTCGCACCTCTGGTTCGCCAATGAAGAAGCACTGACGACCGATGGGGCACTCTCGACGACCTCGGTTGGCACACTCGTGCGGATTCAGCAGTGTGGGCTCGCCGCGGGCGTATACGCCCCGCAGCAGCAGTGGGCCTACCAGTGCAACCCCATCCATGGCAGCCTCGTCTCCGGGGCACGCAGCGGGCTCTGTGAGCTTCTGCATGTTCCTCAACTCCAGGGGAGCGATCCACTCTCGCACATCATCGTGCTTGAAAGGTCGCTTGCCTTCTCCGCCTCAGGCTTCTTCCAGAGCCGCCTCTACAGCGTCGAAGCCACCGGCGTACCCGACACCAGCACCCTGACCTCGCTCACCGGTGCGACCAGCGTGCGCAAGACACTCCTCTGGTCGGGCAGCGTGAACAACATGGAAGGACTCGCGCTGGGACCCCAGCTGAGCCCCGACTCCATCGCCCTGATCGGCGTCATCGATGATGGCGACCCCATCAGCATTAACGCGCTGGTCTCATTCCGACTTGGGTTCGTCGCCTGCCCCGCCGACTTCAACCGCGATGGCGGTGTCGACGGCAACGACATCGACGCCTTCTTCACTGCATGGGAACAGGGCAACGCCGATGTCAACGCCGATGGCGGCGTCGACGGCGCGGATGTCAGCGCGTTCTTCACCGTCTGGGAAGCCGGCGGCTGCGCCTGAGAGGGTCGGCTGCCCCCGTCTGCCCACCCCCTCTCACAGGTCACTCTGGGCAGTCACTGCATTGTGTCTGTCATCCTGTCCATCCTGTCCATCCATGTTGCATTCCTGAGTGAAGAAGGAAACATGGATAGACAGGATAGACAGGATGAGGAAACAGGCAGAGCAAGAGAGCTTGTGTGAGCACGGAGGCGCGAAGCACGGTCCAGATCCCGCCGAACAGTTGAACACGCTTCGAGTGCTCTTGCGATTGCCCGGCCCTTTCCCCCACCCGTTACTTGGAGCCGGGCTTGGAATCAGCCCGCAGCGGGATGACCTTCCAGCCAAAGGGTTCGATCGCGATCGAATCGGGCACGCCGCGGAGTGAAACCTGCGGCCCCGGCGGCGACACCGCACACTCAACAGCCTTGTCGCCCAGGTTGATGGCCACCACGACATCCTCGCCCTTGTCCAGGTTCATCGCAAAGCACCAGACCGACTTGGCATCCGTGCTCAGCGGCACATACGCACCCTTGCGGATGGCCGCGAACTGCTTGCGGACCGCCGCCAGTGCCCGGTAGTGCTGCAGCAGCGACTTGGGATCCTTTTCCTGCTCCTCCACGCTCTTGCCGTCGTTGTCCTGGCTCATGCGAGCGGCATACGCCTTCTCATGAAGGGCGTAGTAGTTGCTCATCACCTTCGATTCCGAGGCCACCGCATTCCACTTCATCGGCTCGCGGCGAGGAATGTCGTTGGCATCCGAGTTGTAGCTCCCGGCCCGTCCGAGCATCCCCAGTTCGTCGCCGTAGTAGATCACCGGAGGGAACGGCTGGAGCATCAGCACCGCCGCGGCGGCCTGCGCCCTCCCAGGCTGCTGATCCGCCCCGATATCGCTGGCAAGCCGATCCACATCATGATCACCGATGATGCCCAGGAAAGTGAACCCATCCGGACAGGCCGTGCGCGTCGCCGCCATGCTCAGATAGAGCTTGGTGGCATCCTGCTCACGCAGCGCTTCGCGGGCCGCGAACTCAAAGGGCTTGGTGAAGGCCGCGTCATGCACGCGAGTGCCATCGGAACTGCGCAGCAGCTCGGCCCCGAAACTTGTCCAGTCCTGCTGCTCAACGAACGTGAAGACATCAGGCTTCACGCTCTCCACTTCGGCCCGCCACTCCTTCCAGAAGGTATCGATGTGGTAGCCAAGACCATCCGCCCCGTTCTCATAGGTCTTCCAGACATGGTCGAGCCGGTAGCCATCGATGCCCGCCACATCCGCCCGCAGCCACATCTTCGACCACTCGAAGACCAGCCGCCGCGCGGTCGTACGGCGCAGATCCCAGTTGATGAACCCCACTTCATCGCCGTTCCACGTCTTGAAGGTATACCCGGTGTACTTGGTGTTGCCGGCATCGGTGTACGCCAGCATCGCCGCGTACCCGCTCGCGGCACTGTTCACCGAGTTCCTGAAGTACACGCTCTTCTGGCTGATGCCATAGGCCACCAGATCCAGATAAACCTTGATGCCCTGGGCATGGCAGGCATCGACCATGGCCTTGAACTCGCGTTCATCGCCGAACCAGGGATTGATCGAATCCGCCGCGTCGTGCTGATAGCCGTGATAGGCCGGGCTGGGGAAGATCGGGTTGAGCCAGATGCCAGTGACGCCAAGGCTCTTGAGGTACGGAATTCCCTCGACGATGCCCCGGAAGGTGCCGAAGCGATACTGGTTCTGCACCGAGTCCGCCGCCGCGCCCGCCGCGGGGGCATGCCGCCATGCAATCGGCATGATGTGGTAGAAAATATCGCCTGAAACATCGACCGGACGGGGTTCATCCATGGGAGTCACCGGCAGTGCGTAGTGATCGGAAGAAGAAGGCGTCTGCGCCGCGGCGAAGGTGCACGCAAGAGCAAGAATGGCAGCTTGTTGAAGCATGAAGAAAGGTAGGTATCCCCGGCTCGCAACGTGACACCTCGCCACACCCTTGTCGCCTCTTGGCCCACCCCTGGAAGCCATCGCAACGCTGCACTCCCCCTCTCCTGTCCCCCTCCTCACCTCTTTGATCAGACATCATCTGATCGATCCCGCAGTTCCACTCCTCTCCTCGTGAACTCTCAATGCTCTTGGGCTGACACGCTTCCCATCCTGTCTATCCTGTCCATCCATGTTCGCTTCTCTTCTGCGGATTGCAAACATGGATAGACAGGATGGACAGGATTCAAGACACAGCGTGTGACAGGCTGGCCTGACATCGAGAGGGGGTGAGGGGGGGCGTGGGTTGGAGCGCCTGTTCGCCGTGCTGCGAGGCAATCGTTGCCGCCCGGTGCCGCTTCACTGCTCTATGATGTTTGCGACCGCTCATCTCGGGCAACGATGCACTCAGGAACACAAGCCATGCAGAACCTCGCTTCGATTCAGTCATACATGCGTGAACAGCGGATCGATGCGTGGCTCGTCTACGACTTCCGCGGCAACAACTCCGTCCTCGCCGCACTGCTCCCGGGGAAACGCTGGACCACCCGGCGCGTCATGATGCTCATCCCCGCCGAGGGTTCGCCTCGTCTGCTGGTGCATCACATCGACCACGGCCAGTTCAAGAACGTCTCAACGCCTCTTGATCTCTATCTCTCCTGGCAGGACCTGCACGCGTGGCTCGCCCGCAATCTCTCGGGCCTCTCTCGCGTCGCGATGGAATACGCCCCCGGCGGCACGCTGCCGGTGATGGGCATCGTCGATGCCGGAACCACCGAACTGGTCCGCTCCTTCGGCGTGGATGTCGTGAGCAGCGCGAACCTCGTGCAGGTGAGCGTGGCCGTCTGGAGTGATGCCGCGGTGAAGGGTCATACCTACGCCAGCGAGCAGTGCGGCCGGATCATGAAGGAAGCCTTCGCCCTGATCCGCGAGCACCTCGCGGCTGACAGCGCGATCAACGAATATCAGGTCCAGCAGTGGATCCTCCAGGAGTTCCTGCAGGCGGGTCTTGAAACGGCCGACACCCCCATCGTCGCGGTAAACGGCCACGCGGGCGATCCGCACTTTGAAGTCTCCGCCACCTCGCCCTCACTCATCCGCAAGGGCGACTGGATTCTCATCGACCTCTGGGCCCGCGTGCCCGGCGAGGAACACATCTTCTCCGACATCACCTGGGTCGGCTACGCCGGCACCACCGTGCCCGAACGCCACCGCAAGGTCTTCGAAGCCGTCAAGGCCGCACGCGATGCCGGCGTTGCCCGCGCTCGCCTGGGCTGGGAACGCAAGGAGGCCGTGCAGGGCTGGCAGGTCGATGAAGCGAGCCGCGAGCAGATCGTGAAGGCTGGATTTGCCGATGGCATCCGCCACCGCACCGGCCACAGCCTGAGCGCCGGCCCCAAGGTCCACGGCATGGGCGTGAACATCGACAATCTCGAAACCCACGACACGCGCCTCCTGCTCCCGGGCGTTGGCTTCACCATCGAACCAGGCGCGTACTACAGCGACCTGGGCGTTCGCATGGAGATCAACGTCTACATGGACAAGACCAAGGGCCCGGTGATCACCAGCTGCATCCAGGATGATGTGGAACTGGTGTGAGTGCACCGGTGGGGTGCAGCATGGTTCGGGCTTGATGAGCTCGAGCCATCGGATGGAAGTGGAAGCTGATTCGGAGCGGGATTGATGCAGCCAACTCCCCGATGCCCGGACTGCGGCGCAGCGTTTGAGCTGCGAGATATCAACGGCACTAAGGAAGTTGCGGCTTGCAGTTCCTGCGGAACGGTCAGCCCGCTTTCAGAGTGCTTCGCCGCGAAGAACTCGAAGGAGCCCGGCAGCGGCCCAGCGGCAGACGATGATGAACCGTCGCCACCAGAGGGGTGTCGTTTCACCAGGACGGCTGAGGGGATCGAGCTTGTGTGCTCGATTCGAAACATGTTCGCTGCAATCGTCTACACTGGTTTTTCGCTCCTGGTGTGGTCGTGGGTTGGACCAGCGCTCGTGCAGCTTCCCATGACGTGGATTGAATTGCCCCACAGCAACGCGGGCGTCCTAGCGCCCACGAGCTCAGAGGCCACAACGAAGTGGCAACTCGTCATGATCACATTGGCCACACTTGGCTTTTTCGTCGTGGGACTGGCAACGGTTCACATGGCAGCACTCTACTGGCGGGGCCATCGTCGCGTGCAGATCAATGCCGAATCGTGCAACATCTTCACCGGTGTCGGAACCTTCGAATACACCCGTCGCATTCGCAGGGCTGACATTCGCACCGTTGAGGAACAGACTGCCATTTCTCGCCACGGTTATCCCGTCAGCTACATTGAGATCAAGAGCGAGAAGAAGTACAAGTTCGCACAGGAACTCATGCCCCATCGCAGACAATGGCTCTTCGCACAGATGCAAAAAGCACTGGCTCGTTGATATCCACTCTGTAGCACCGTGCCGACACCACCGCATTCACCGCGGCGACTCATTGCTCGTCGCCTTCGCACCACGCGGCTGCGGCGAGGCGTACTCAATCGGATAATCAACCCGCTTGGGATACATCAGCTTGATCCACGCCACCGCCTGCTTGAATCGCTCATCATCCACCGAGCGGAACGTGGGCTTCCACCGCCCCTTGGCCGCGGGAATCTCCGGATGCTTGAAGTTCGCCTCCGCACGAGGCAGCCCCATCTGCAGCAGCGGCGAGTTAGCCGGCTCGGCATAGTTGATCAGCGGGATCGTGAGTTCGCCCGCATCATCAGCGATGCGGAATCGCTCGAGGATCAGGAAGTTCGTGTACGCCGCGGCGTCCGACGCGGCCTTCTTGTCATACAGCCAGAGCCTGCCCGCTTCCTCTCCACCATGACACTTGTTGGTCGCACACGAGTTCACCAGCCACGTGCGATTCACATCATCACGGAAGGCCTTCATCGACTCAGGATTCTCAAGCACCTTCACCTGCGGATAGAACTCGCGTGCCTTGAGCGCAAACATGTCCGCAAGAATCTCGGCCGCCTTTCGGGTCGCGAAGATCTTCCGCCCCTGCTCGCTGGCGGGGATCGTCTCGCGGCCTTCAGCCCGCTGGCCGCCGTACTTGGCCAGGAACTTCTCGATCACATCGCGCGCAATCACCATCTTGGGAGGATCATTGAGATTCACCTCATACACACGGATGACATTGACCTGATCCTCATTCAGCAACGGGAAGGGCGATGCCACCGGCTTGGCTGGCTTAGTCTCCGATGCGGGAGCCGGAACAACACCCTGCGGTGCCGCGGCCTGCTGACGCTCCCTGGACTTCTTCGACGCAGCTTCAACCTTCTGCTGCTCGACAATCAGCAGACGCAACGATCTCGCATCGGGATTTCCCGGATCAACCACGAGCGCCTGGTCAATCTCGATCAATGCAAGATCACACCGATTGTGAGATCGCAGCCACTCCGCAAGACGCATCAGACTGGGCGCATCGGAAGGATCAATCGCGGCCTTGAGCGCCTTGTATCGCTCCTCGACCGGAGGCACCGCCGTGATGCGGTCCACCGCCGCGAGTTCGAACGTCGTCGGCACGCCGCCCACTGAGAACACCACGCTCGACTCATTCTTCTTGATCAACTTGCCGGAAATCACGCGGCCATCGCGCAGCATCAGTTCCGCTTCGTCTCCCTCCGCAGCAGTCCTGGGTTCACGCGGACGAATCGGAGATTCCGCGTCGGGAGTCGGATCGGCCGGCGGCGTCACGGGTGCCGCGGCGGGCGGCGGCGGCGCGACCGGCGCCGTCCCACTTGCATCCTGCCCCATGGCACTTCCCGCCAGCAGGACGCTGGCGATCGCGCATGACCAGCGACCAGCCACCTGAACCACCCGCCCGGAAATCACATTGGACCACTGACGCATGGCCACAGAGTATGAGACACCCGACCGCCCGGCAGCACCCACCAATCCCGAAGGCGAGCACACCCCGACACCCTTCCAGGAGGCTGGAAAGCCGCACATTATCCGACCCTGTCGGGCACCCTGGCTGGCCCAAGGCTCTATTGCAGGCGCTCTATCCATATGTAGGTGCGGTGGACACTGAATCAGTGGAAACGGGGCCGCTGCTGAACCCGGTTCTACCAGGCCCAGGGCGTCACAGTTTCGACCGCAGGACCCAAGATCCCCAGTCCCCTCTGAATCGCCCTGAACCAGTGCAAGATCAGGCACCTGCATTCGCACGCTCGGAGGAGGGGCCTGTGCGGGTCCTGTTCACCCCGCCGCATCCTGGCCTTGGAGAACACGACGATGAACCACAGACACGCTCGCAGTTTCACGATACTCAAGCACGATGAATCTCGCGGCGTGCGCGAGAGATCAGCACACGCCTGGTACCGGGAAGTGCCCGGGGATGAATCGACGTACGATCGGGGTTTGGATCTCGTTCTGCCGGCCACCGCCACGATGAACAGTCACGAAGTCACCATGCTGGTTGAACGAGCGCAGGCCGGCGACACCATGGCCAGCGATGTGCTGCTGCCCATTGTCTATGACGAGTTGCGGCGTCTCGCGGCGTCCGAACTTTCCCGCGAATCCCCCGGCCACACGCTCCAGGCGACCGCGCTGGTGAATGAGGCCTATCTGCGCCTGATCGGCAGCGACATCAAGTGGCAGGGTCGAAAGCCGTTTTTCTGTGCCGCGGCGACCGCGATCCGCCGGATTCTGGTCGATCATGCCCGCACGCGCAACGCCGCGAAACGCGGCGGCGGCGCTCGCAAGGAACAGTTTGACGACTCAGCGCCCGCGGCTGGCGGCCCGCGAGGCATCGAGTCGGGGCTTGAGTTGCTCGCCGCGAACGACGGGATGCTCGAACTTCATCGCTCGCTCGAACGCCTGGAGGCGTACGACGCGCGGCAGGCCGAAGTGGTTCTGCTTCGGTACTTCGGTGGGCTGACGATCGAGCAGACCGCCGCGGCACTGGGCGTGTCTCCCGCGACCGTGAAGAATGACTGGGCCTTCGCCCGCGCGTGGCTGCGGCGTGACCTCGCAAACAACGGGACCTCGGACGTTTCGTGATGGAAACCCGTCAGCACATCATCCGTGAGTTGTTCGTTCAGGCCTCGATGCGAGCACCGGCCGAGCGCGATGCCTTCCTCGCATCACAATGCGGCGGCGATGCCGATCTGCTGCGCGAGATCCGCTCGCTGCTCGAGTTCCACGAGCCCGAGAGCACGTTCCTCGAAACGCCGGCGATGGCGCACGCACCTGGGGCCGCTCGCCAGTCTGAGGCGGCAGGCTCGGAACTGCCGCCGGGAACGCGGCTGGGCAAGTTCACGCTGATCAGGGTGCTGGGCGCGGGGGGCATGGGCGTTGTGTATGAAGCCGAGCAGACGCTGCCGCGGCGGCGCGTCGCGCTGAAGGTGGTCCGCCCCGGGCTGCTGGTCGAACACCTGTCGCGCCGCTTTCGAGCAGAGGCACAGGCTCTGGCGATGCTCCAGCATCCCGGCATTGCGCAGATCTATGAGGCCGGCACCGAGCGGGTGCAGGGGATTGACATTCCATTCCTGGCGATGGAACTGGTGGAGGGCCGCACACTCACCGAGCACGCTCGCCAGGAACAGATGGGGATGCGAGATCGGCTCGAGCTCTTTGTGCGCGTCGCCGAGGCCGTGAGCCACGCCCATCAGCGGGGCGTGATCCACCGCGATCTCAAGCCCGCCAATGTCATGGTCACCCGGGGCGGCGACGTCAAGGTGCTTGACTTTGGCATTGCCCGCTTCACCGAGAACGAAGCCATGGCCTCGCTGGCCACCAGCAGCGGCCAGGTGCTGGGCACGCTCTCGTACATGAGCCCCGAACAGGCATCGGGCGATCCGCTTCGCATCGACGTGCGGGCCGACGTCTATGCGCTGGGCGCCATGCTCTACGAACTGCTCGCGGACCGGCTGCCGCTGGATCTCTCCAAGTGCTCGCTGGTGGAAGGCGTGCGTCGTCTCAGCGATGAGGAACCCTCGTCGCTTGGCACCATCAACCGATCGCTGCGGGGCGATCTTGAGACCATCGTCGCCAAGGCCATCGAGAAGGATGCGACGCGCCGCTACCCCTCCGCGGCGGAGTTCCTCGAAGATGTCCGCCGCTACCTCAACGACGAACCGATCCAGGCCCGCCCGGCCTCCACGTGGTATCAGGTGCGCAAG
>JBILUL010000189.1:0-8742 GCA_044371005.1 Phycisphaerales bacterium
GCCTAGCTCGGAGTAGACCGTCCGTTCGCCGTGCGCGGTTGTTGGCGTCGGGCTTAGGAATAGCGAATATCCACTATCCGTAAGCCCGACGATGCATGCAAAATTGTCGAGTTGCTGCACGTCGCTCAGGATTGCCGAATTCGCGAACATGTCTTTGACTTCAGGGGAAAACTTGTCTTCCCAGTCAAGCAGTGCTTCATATGCCATTTTGACAACGTCACATGGTCGCATGTGTGACGGAGCACGAAAGGTGATGCGATTGGTCGTCACTTCTCTGGCTTGAAGCCCTGTTCGAGCAGTACTGCTTGCTCACACCCACCCCCGGTGTTGAAAAGCACCCTGCCAGCCACGACGGGCCTTGCCCACACCCACAAGTGACGACTTTCTCTGGAGAGATCCTCATCGATCATCACATCTATCGCGAAGACTCGGGCATCACCAACGATCATGTGCGAGGCATTCCTTTCCCTGCAGGGAATCTGCACCGTGGAAGACCGAACGATTCTGCTCGGATCGAGGTCGAGTGTTGATGCCCGCCAAACGGCACCGGCAGGCTACCCCGCATCGACATAAAGGTACTCTTGACCGGTGTCATGGAGCGAATCAAACCCCTGCAGCTCAACAATGCGACTGACGAACCGGAAGATGCTGCGACGCAGCATCACCTGCGTCGGCAGATGAACAACCAGATGCCGCGCGGCGAGTTCATCGCTCGACATCGATTCCAGGTCCACTACATAGACTCTGGGGGCCCTGTCGTAAATCACGGCTCGCGATCCACACCACTCGCACGCCTTCAGCGTGCACGGAACGTATGGCTTGGTCCTGGGGTGGCGCTCGCGTTGCTCGCTTCACCCCAGGCTGCGAACTTCCAGGCCTTCCGGCCTGAAGGAAGGGTGTGAAGTCCGAGCCTGGTTTTTTGTGCCGGTCTTTGAGGCCAACGGGAGTTTCGCGGCCGCGTTCTCTTGCCGCCGTTCACCAACCTCCTTGCACAAACGCGGCAGACGGGCGGCGCAGAGCACCCGGCCTCGCCCCAAAGGCAACCGTCTCGACGACTTCCCATTTGTTCGCATTCTATTAGCATTTCACCTCACATGCGGCGACTCTCCGCCATAATCGCCGCACATTTTGCGGAGAATATGGCCCTATGCGGCGAATATGGGCTACAATCACCGCAGAACATGCGGCGATTCACCTACATTCACGAGCACCCGGCCTGGGCCGACTTCCGCTGGGACGACGCAGCAGTCAGCCTCGCGCTGTCCAAGGTCCGCCACAAGCAGGGCTGGCTTCTGGGGCGCATGGCAGGGCTTAGCTTTGACCTCCGCGATGAGGCCTGCCTTTCCAACCTGACCTTCGATGTCGTCAACTCTTCCGCCATCGAAGGCGAGCACCTGGACCCGCAAGCGGTTCGCTCTTCCATCGCGCGGCGACTGGGGCTGAATGTTGCTGGCCTCCAGCCCTCGAGTCGCGATGTCGATGCCGTGGTCGAGATGATGCTCGATGCCACACAGCGATTCAAGGAACCACTCACCGCCGAGCGACTCTTTGGATGGCACAGCGCGCTCTTTCCAACCGGCAGAAGCGGGATCTACCGAATCACAGTCGGGGCGTGGCGCACTGGTGCCTCTGGGCCGATGCAGGTAGTCTCGGGTCCCATGGGCATGGAGACCGTGCACTTCGAAGCACCTGATGCATCGCGACTCCCTGCGGAGATGGAGTCGTTCTTCCACTGGTTTGAATCGCCATCCAGGATCGACCCAGTGGTTCGTGCCGCGATCTCGCATCTGTGGTTCGTGACCATCCACCCCTTCGAAGACGGAAACGGCCGTATCGCCCGTGCAATCACGGACATGGTGCTTGCCCGTGCTGATGCGAGCAGACAGCGCTTCTACAGCATGTCCAGCGAGATCGAGCGGCAGAAGAAGCAGTACTACCTCGAACTGGAGTCGCAGCAGAAGGGAACTTCCGACATCACGCCGTGGCTGTTTTGGTTCCTTGATTGTCTTGAGCGGGCCATCGACACCGCCGCGTCTTCCTTGACTGGCGTGCTGCGGAAAGCACAGCTATGGGAACGCGTCAATCACAAGCCGGTGAATGACCGCCAGCGCACGATCATCAACCTGATGCTGGGTGATTTCAAGGGCTACCTGAACACCTCCAAGTACGGGAAGCTCGCCAAGTGTTCGAGTGACACCGCCCTTCGAGACATTCAGGAACTGCTGGCTCGGGGGATCCTCATCCAGAACCCCGGCAAAGGCCGCAGCACCAGCTACCGCCTCAACGATCCTGAACAAATCCCGCTGCCGGGGTGAGATTGCCCGCTGCCTCAATCGCGGCAACGCCGCGTTGCGATTTCCGCAACGCCCCCACCCCCACCGCCGTAAACTCCACTCGTGAGTTCCACCTGCCGCGGCATTCTGTGGTGTGCCGGGTCCGCCGCGGCGATCGTGGCGGGTTCTGCCGTCGCCGCCCTGGGCTTCGCACAGCCCGCAACCAGAGCTCCCCTCAGCCCTGCTCCATCTGGCTCCAGAGTTCCCCAGCCACAACCTACGGCCGCCGCTCCCAAAGCCGACGCAAACGTCGATGTCCAGGCCGAGGATCTCGAACGCCGCCTCGCGAGCGATGTCGCGCCGCTCCTGGCCCGCTACTGCATCGAGTGCCACGGCGAAGCCAAGTCCAAAGGCGGCGTCCGGCTTGACGGCCTCAGCTCCCTCAGGCAATCACTGGAGCTCATCGAAGATCTCGAGACGGCACGCGAGATGGTGGGCACGCGCGAGATGCCGCCCAAGGATAAACCCCAGCCCTCGGACCATGAGCGGCTCATCCTCGATCAGTGGCTCGAAGGTGTGCTCGCGTATGTGCCGCCCGATGCGAAGCCTGATCCGGGATGGTTCACCATTCACCGCCTCAATCGCAATGAATATCGCAACACGCTGCGCGATCTGCTGGGCATTGATCCCGCAGCGATGGATCTCGCCGCGAAGCTGCCCAAGGACGACACCGGATACGGGTTCGACAACATCGCTGATGTGCTTTCAACCTCGACGCTCTCGGTCGAGCAGTATCTCGATGCCGCGGAGCGGGCCATCGACGCGGCACTGGGGCCGATGATCGAAGTCAGCACCAAGCCCAAGCCACTTGGACCCCTCAAGGCCGCGAAGAACTCGAGTGCCCTGGGCTCGGGGGGCTTCATGCTGCTCAGCGATGGAGCCGTCCAGAGTCCCTTCACCGCGCCAGTGCAAGGTGAGTACCTGATCAGCATCGAGGCATGGGAGACGCACGCCGGCGATGAATACTCGAGTCTGGTGCTGCGCATCGATGGCAAGCCCGTTCACACCTTCGAGGTCAAGGGCACACGCGACGCTCCACAGACGTTCGAACATCGCGTGAAGCTCAAGGCCGGCCCACACACCATCGCGGCATACTTCGCCAACGATCTGTGGATCCCCGATGTGGCAGATCGCAATCTGGCCATCGAGCAACTGGCCGTCGCCGGGCCGCTGGATGAGAGCTCGCTGAAGCGTCCCAAAGCCTGGACCGAGATCTTCGCCAAGACCAAGGCCAATGAGAACAATGAAGGCGCGCGTGCCGCGGCGATCCTGAACCGATTCGCCCAGCGTGCCTGGCGCCGCCCCGTTCGAGGCGAGGAACGCACGGCCCTTGCCAAGCTCTATCAGGCCCAGCGCAAGGAAGGCGCCTCTTTCGAAGAGGCCGTGCGCACCGGGCTCGTCGCCACGCTTGTCTCGCCCGAGTTTCTCTTCCGGCGCGTGAATAACCCCAAGCCCAACGATCCCGCGCACCTCTACCGGCTCGATGGGTATGAACTGGCCAGCAGGCTTTCGTATTTCCTGTGGAGCAGCATGCCTGATGGGCCGCTGCTCGACGCCGCGGCGGATGGTTCGCTGCTCAAGGATGACACACTGCGAGCACAGGTTCGCCGCATGCTTGAAGACCCCAAGTCCAGAGCCTTTGTCGAGAACTTCGCGGGGCAGTGGCTCTCGCTGCGTTCGCTCGATGGGCTTGCGATGGATACAGCCAGGTTCCCCGAGTATGACCCATCGCTGCGTGCGGCGATGATCGAGGAGTCACAGCGGTTCTTTGCTGATGCGCTGGCGGGCAATCGCTCGGTGCTCTCGTTCATTTCCAGCGACTACACCTTCGTGAATGAGCGGCTCGCCTCGTTCTACGGGATTCCCGACGTTTCCGGCAAGGAGTTCAGGCGTGTGGAGCTGCCCCAAGGTTCACCCCGCGGCGGCGTGCTGACGATGGGCAGCGTGCTCACACTCACGAGCAACACGACGCGCACGAGCCCGGTGAAGCGCGGGCTTTTCGTGCTCGAGCAGATTCTGGGAACGCCTCCCCCACCGCCGCCCGCGGATATTCCGCCGCTGGAGCAATCGCCGGTGCATGGCGAGAACGCGACGCTGCGCGAGCAGCTCGCGGCACACGTCGCCAACCCCAGTTGTGCCGCGTGTCACAATCGGTTGGACCCACTCGGCCTTGCCTTCGAACACTTCGATGCCATCGGACGCTGGCGTGAGCATGAGGGCGGGCGGCCGGTCGATGCGACGGGCACACTCCCGGGCGGCATCGACTTCAATGGGTCGGCCGAGCTCAAGCAGATTCTGCTCTCGCGCGGCGATCAGTTCGTGGAGACGCTTTCCGGCAAGGTGATGATGTACGCGCTGGGCCGCGGGCTTGAGCCCTTTGATCGCCCGGCGGTGAATGCAATCGCCCGCAGTGTGAAGGAACAGAACAACGGGTTTGCATCGCTGATCGAGGCGGTGGTGATGAGCGAGACGTTCAGGACCTGCAGGGGCCGGGAGGAATCAAAGTGACACAGCCGCTTTCGCGCAGAACCGTGCTCAAGGGGATGGGCGTGACGATGGCGCTGCCGTGGCTGGAGGCCTTCACCCAGACGGCCCACGCCGCGGGGATCGCTTCCGGTGCTCCCGCACCTATCCGCATGGCCTGCGTCTTCATGCCCAACGGCGTGAACTACGCCAACTGGGCACCCAAGGGAGCCGACGCGGCACTCAACACGCTCTCACCAGCACTCGAACCCCTCACGGCACTGCGATCCAAGTTCAACATCATCACAGGCCTCACGCTCGACAAGGCCCGCGCCAATGGTGATGGCCCGGGCGATCACGCGCGGTCATCGGCTTCGTTCCTCACGGGCCATCAGGCCCGAAAGACCGCGGGCAATGACATCAAACTCGGTGTGAGCGTCGACCAGATCGCGGCACGCGAAGTCGGCAAGGAATCCCGCCTCGCTTCGCTCGAGATTGGCTGCGAGCATGGCCCCGAAGCAGGCAACTGCGACTCTGGATACTCATGCGCGTACACCTCGAACATTTCGTGGCGAGATGACACGACGCCGATGCCCAAGCTCGTGGATCCCAAGGCGGTCTTCGAGCGGCTCTTTGGTGATTCGGCCAATGCCGCGGCACAGGCCGAGCGGCTCGCCCGCCGCCGCAGCATTCTCGACTACGTGGGCGATCAGAGCAAGCGCCTGGAAACTCGCCTTGGCGTGCGAGATCGGCGCAAACTCGATCAGTTCACGACCTCGGTGCGCGAGATTGAGCTTCGCATCGCGCGGGCCGGTGATGAATCGAAGGAAGATCGCCGCCCTGATGTTGATCCGCCCGCGGGCATCCCGCGCAAGGTGAGCGAGCACGTGGACCTGATGTACGACATGCTCACGCTGGCCTTCCGCATGGATGTCACGCGTGTGGCGACGTTCATGCTCGGCAACGACGGAAGCAATCGCACCTTCCCGGAGATCGGCATCAAGGAAGGGCACCACCACCTCTCGCACCACCGCGACAACCAGGAGATGATCGAGAAGATCCGCCAGATCGATCGCTTCTACACGGAACGCTTCGCGCGGTTCCTCACCAACCTCTCCAAGGCGCGCGAAGGCGAGGGTTCACTGCTGGATCAGTGCATGGTGCTCTACGGCGGCGGGATCAGCGACGGGAATCGCCATGACCACGACAACTTGCCCATCATCCTGGCAGGCAATGCAGGCGGCAGCGTGAACACGGGTCGGCTCATTCGAGCCCCGAAGGAGACGCCGCTCTGCAACCTCTACGTGTCGATGCTGGAGCGGATGGGATGTGCAGTGCCGAGCTTTGGCGATAGCCGCGGGCCGCTGACGGCGCTGTGAAAAGGCGCCATGACATGATGGCGCATCCCTCTCCCAACATCTTCCCGCGCTCTTTCAAGGCTGTCACTGTTCCGTTTTCCTCATCCTGTCCATCCTGTACATCCATGCTCTCAACGAAGAAATGGAACATGGATGGACAGGATGTACAGGATGAAAGACGGGGAAGTGTGAGAGAGAAGCGCCTGACACCAGACTCTCTCTCGTTCTCTTTTCCTCATCCTGTCTATCCTGTCCATCCATGTTCTCAATGAAGAATGGAGCATGGATAGACAGGATGTACAGGATGGAAGACGGGGAACTGTGAGAGAGCAGCGTCAAACACCAGACCCTCTCTTGTTCTCTTCTCCTCATCCTGTCCATCCTGTACATCCATGTTCTCATTGAAGAAATGGAACGTGGACGGACATGATGCACAGGATGGAAGACTGGGAACTGTGAGAAAGTGCCCCGATGTGCGATCTGCATCGCCGCGGCGTTGGTGACTGGCACGGTGCTACCGTTGCATGGAAGGCACCCAAAGGAGTCCGCATGGCAAAGAAGGCACGTTCGTCAAAGGCTGTCCGCACAACCTCTGCCGCGAAAGCAGCAGCGAAGAAGCCCGCTGCCACGAAGGCGGCACCGAAGAAAGCTGTGAAGAAGGCCGCGGCGAAGAAGACTGCGTCCAAGAAGCCCGCCGCGTCGCTTGCGGTGCTGACAACAGCACAGATGAACAAGGTGAGCTCGCACTTTGAAGCGCACCTTGGCAAGGCCGAGTGGGTGCTGCACGAGCACGAATCACGCAAGATTCACATCGACATCAATGAGTTCCAGCCCAGCAAGAAGGTGCCGCACACCTGTCTTGCGACCATGGGCATGTCGGCCCTTGAGATGCATGTCCCCAAGGGCATGCCGATCCCGGCGCGAACTGAACTGTGCATCTTCCTGCCCAAGAAGTGGCAGGTTGATCCCGATGCCTGGGAAAAGTCGGGCGAAGATGCCTTCTGGCCCATCCGCTGGCTGCAGGCCATCGCGCGGCTTCCCTTCGAGCAGCGCACATACCTGGCCGTGGGTCACTCGGTGCCCAGCGCCAATCCGCCCGAGGCGATTGCCCCCAAGTGCAAGTTCGTGGGATTCCTGATCGGCCCCTCGTTCATTGAGCCCCTGGGCGAGTTCAAGCTCGGCCGCGAGAAGGTCAGCGTGCTGACGCTGATGCCGCTGTTCGCAGGCGAGATGCAGCTGGTGGTCGAGGAAGGCCCCGATGCACTCATCGACCTCTTCGAGGAAGCGGGCATCGATCCGATGGATATCGCGGATCCGGCACGCCGCGATGTGACGGCGAAGGGCAAGAAGAAGTCACGACGTGCCTGAAGTCCGGAGTGCCTGAGTTGTGAAGTTCCGAAGTTCCGAAGTTCTGAAGTTCTGAAGTTCCGAAGTTCCGAAGTTCTGAAGTTCCGAAGTTCTGAAGTTCCGAAGTTCTGAAGTTCCGAAGTGCGCCGGCGCACTTCGGAACTTGCGCATTTCCCGCTCAGCCCCTCTTCGCGGCGAGCAAGGTCACAGAGCACCCGAGGTCCCCGCCGCGCGGGCGCACTCAGGAACTTTGGAACTTGCGCACTTGCCTAAAACTCAGCCCTTGTTCTTGTAGTAATCCAGATTGATCTGGATGTACTTGTTCCACTCCCGGGGCACATCTTCCTGCTGGAAAATCGCCTTCACGGGGCACTCATCGACGCACAGGGCGCAGTCGATGCAGGTGTCGGGATCAATGTAGAGCTGATCCGTCGAGCCGTAATCGGCCTCGTTCTTGGTGGGGTGGATGCAGTCGACAGGGCAGACCTGGACACAGGCGGTGTCCTTGGTACCAACGCAGGGCTCGGTGATCACATGCGGCATAGGGCGACAAGTTTACGCGCCTCGCGGCTCGTACGCTTGGAGTATGCCCGTCAGAATGGAACTCTCCCGAATCCTCATCCGCGAACTGAGCGACATGCAGATCATCGAGCTGCGCGAGGTCCGCGACCAGGACGGGGAGGACGCCCCCCCGGCCCGTACATTTCCCATCGTCATCGGCCTCACCGAGGCCCAGGCCATCGAACGCCGCCTCAAGGGAATCGCCATTACCCGGCCGCAAACCCATGATCTGCTGGCCAATGTGATCGAATCCCTGGGCGCCACCCTCGAATCCATCACCGTCACCGATCTCAAGGACCAGACCTTCTTCGCCACCCTCGACATCACCCGCGAAGACGGCCAGCGCCTGAACGTCGATTCCCGCCCCAGCGACGCCATCGCCATCGGAATCGCTGGCAACGTGCCCATCTTCGTGGCCGAACACGTCCTCGCCGCAGCGGCGAAGGACATCCCCTGAATACCTACCACAAACCTAAAGCTGCCACCATGGACACTTCAGCCCACGTTCAACCTCGCCGCTACCTCACACACGACATTCCTGGCCTGGGCGGCGTCATCAAGCAGCGTCCCGAGGACTTTCTCGTCGATGAAATGCCCGCCTACCAGCCCAGTGGTCAGGGGGAGCACATCTATCTGTGCGTCCAGAAGAAGAGCCTCTCGACCTTCGATGCCGTCGATGT
>JBILUL010000190.1:0-8674 GCA_044371005.1 Phycisphaerales bacterium
CGATGGGGCATTCCCGCGCAGCGAATCTGGCCGCTCGCTCGAAGTCTGTGGTGCCGATGGACAGACCATTGCGCACCTGTGCAAGGCCAGTCGCAAGGATCTTCGCGATGCCGTTGAAGCCGCGCGCCGCGGGCATGAGAAGTGGGCGGCCGCCAGCAGCTACAACCGGGGCCAGGTCCTCTACCGCATCGCCGAGATGATGGAAGGCAAGGCCGATGAGCTTCGCGCCGCCATCGCAGCAGTCAGCAAGAGCAAGGCCGGCAAGGGCACTGCGCCGAAGTTCGATGAAGTCGCCGCGGCGATCGATCGGGTCGTGTATTACGCAGGCTGGGCCGACAAGTATGCCCAGGTGCTTGGCTGCAACAACCCTGTCACAGGCCCATTCTACAACTTCACGATCACCGAACCCACCGGTGTCGTGGCGTGCGTTGCACCCGATGAGTACCCGCTGCTGGGCTTGGTCAGCGTCTTCGCGCCGGCGATTGTCTCGGGCAATGCCGCGGTGGTGGTTGCTTCCGGAACCAACCCGATTCCCGCCGCGGTCTTCGGTGAGGTCCTCGCCACCAGCGATGTGCCCGCCGGTGTCGTGAACATTCTGACGGGCGACCGTGCGGAGTTGCTCAAGTTCATCGCGGGGCATCGGGAGATCGATGCGGTTCACGCCGCAGCGTCGACTGATGACGAGGTGAAAACCCTCCGGGAAGGCGCGGCGGAAAACGTCAAGCGCGTCATCGTTCGCCGTCAGGGCAAGTCCAGGGATGCCATCAACTGGACCGATGCGAAGGTGTGCGAATCGCCTTACTGGATTGAGCCCTTCGTCGAGATGAAGACCGTCTGGCACCCCGCCGCGGTCTGATGCCCGGGCCTGTTCTCACACGCCGCCAGATCAACCAAACACCTAACACACTCGCCACGTCGCAGGGCGCGGTTTCCGCACCGCGTGGAACGTGCTCCTATACTTGCCACTTCCCAAACAGGTACCCAGCAGGGCGGTCGTCCGGCTGGTTGGTTTCAGTTGAAAGCTCATCATGCCCGGACTGTCCGCATCATCGCTTGTTGTTCCGACGCTCGCCTTTGTCTGGCCGAGTTGGCTCATCGGCATCATCATCACGCTCTTCCTCTTCGTCTGCGTCGTGATGGTGTTGACGGTGCTCATCCAGAAGCCCCAGGGTGGCGGTCTTGCCAGTGCGTTCGGCGGCGGTGCCAGCGCGGGCCAGACGGCATTCGGAACGAAGACGGGCGATGCACTGACAGTGGTGACGATTGCGGTCTTCGTCGCCTATCTGTTGCTCGCGGTCGTCCTCAACTACGCGGCGCGTCCGCAGGTCGCTGATGCCTCAACCTCGGCGGAGGGTGTTCCCGCTTCCACGGAGCAGGCACCGGCTGATCAGGCTCCAGCCGATCAGGCTCCGGCGCAGACACCAGCGATTGATCCGACGACCAACACCGACAACAAGCAGCCCGGTGCAGCAACGCCAGGGGATGCAGTTCCGGCAGGCACCGCAACTCCCGCTGTGGCACCGACGGTGCCTCCGGTCACGCCGCCCGCGGGTGATCCCGCGGCCGCTCCCAAGTAATCGAAGCAGGTTCTGATCGCGGTGCATTCAGGCGCAGCGACGCCATCGGGGTGGGTGCATGGATCGGGCCAGTTTGTGGTCCGTCAGACAAGGGCGTACTTGAGTGTGTCGCCCTGATGCCTTTTCCCCGGCCCCCGGAGCAACTGATGATTCGCAGCATGACCGGCTATGGTGACGCAAGCTCCCACGTGGGAGGCTGTCACTACTTCGTTGAAGTGCGATCACTCAACAACAAGTACTTCAAGGCGAACATCCGGCTTGCGGAGGAGTTCCAGGGGCTTGAGGCCGAGTTTGAGGCCAGACTCCGCGAACGAGTGAGCCGCGGCACCGTGACGGTGACCGCTCGCTGCTCCGAGGATTCAGCCTCAGCCGCCTACGAGATCAATCAGAGCGCCCTCACGTCATACATCAATGCGCTCAAGCAGCATGCCGATGTCGCGTCGGGCGTCATCAAGCTCGATGCCGGATCGCTGCTGAGTCTTCCGGGCGTGCTTCAGCCGCCGGCGAATGAAGAGAATCGCGTGAAGACGGCTCGCCAGGCCTTCGTCCCGCTGCTCGACGCGGCGATCAACACGCTGCTGGCGATGCGCGAACGCGAAGGCAAGGTGCTGGTGGCCGATCTTGAGAGCCATCGGCAGATCATCGCGGCCCGTCTGGCGGAAGTGGCCGACCGTGCCCCTGTGGTCGTGAACGAGTACCAGGCCCGCCTGCGTGCTCGCGTCGAAGCCGCGATCCGCGAGGCGCAGCTTGCGGTGGAGCCGGGTGACCTGGTCCGCGAGATCGCGATCTACGCTGAACGGACCGACATCGCCGAGGAGATCAAGCGTCTTTCGGCACACCTGGATCAGTTCCGCGACATGCTCGAGAGCAAGGATGGCAAGCCTCTGGGCCGCACGCTCGACTTCCTGGCCCAGGAAATGCTCCGAGAGGCGAACACCATCGCAAGCAAGAGCCCCGATGCCGCCATCGCCCGTGCTGCGGTCGAGATCAAGGGCGCCATCGACCGGATCAAGGAACAGTCGCAGAACATCGAGTGATCGACCCAACGCCGCGGCCCTCCGCCCGGCGACCACGCCTGCCGCGGCTTCTCGACGCAACGTTGCGTTTTTGCCGCCGCGGCACCACCTACGGGGCTTACACTCCGCCATGCAGGACGCACGAACTCTTCGAGCTCTGATCGCGACAAGTACGATCGCACTGGGCCTGGCTGGCTGCGAGGTCGGCAGCATGAAGCCCGGTGCCAAGAGCATCTTCGAAGTCTTCCGCCAGCCAACGCCGGTGGAGGCCGCATCCTGGTCCATTGATCGGTACGATGCCGACAAGCGGTACCAGGGCACGCTGCTGCTTGCCAACGCCCCGTACGCGAACGAACCGATCTACCTCAAGGTCTTCACCGACAACGCCAAGGATGTCGATCCGGGCGTGCGTGCTGCTGCTCTGCGCGGCATCGCCAACCACGGCAGCCCCGAACTCGTTCCGCTGGTCATCGAACACATGAAGGACCCCGATGTGGGCGTCCGCATCGAAGCCGCCCGTGGTCTGCAGCGTCTGCACAATCCGGTTGCCGTTCCCGCCCTGCTTGAAGCGCTTGACCCCGAGAAGGAAGAAGACCCGCAGGTACGGGCGCAAGCGGCCGAGGCTCTGGGCCAGTACGGAGAAAACCGGGTCGTCGATGCGCTGATCAAGGCGCTCGATGACGAGAACCTGGCGATCAACCGTGCAACCGTCAACTCGCTTCGGACGCTGACCGGACAGGATTTCGGGTACGAGCGTGCAGCGTGGGCAGCGTGGAACAAGCAGAGCCAGAACGCGTTTGCTGCCCGCAGCGTGTACATGTACCCTGTCTTCCGTCGCGACAAGGACTGGTACGAGTACATTCCCTTCGTCTCCGGACCGCCCAACGAGACTGCCAGTACTCCCGCGGGCCTGCAACCCACCGCGCAGTAAGCTCTGGAGCCACCTGTGCGCATCGAACCATCGTGCGCGGGTGTCAACTCCAGGCGGCCCCATGCTGAGCCGCCCCACAAGTGACGCCATCCCCCCTTTCAGGCGGAGAGCGGTCTCCCGTGACCATGTCCACCAGTATCCCCCACTGACCTCGAACCCGCTGGGTGGCCGATAGTCCCGGCAGGTCCTTCACGGTGCTGGAACTGTCCATGGCGGTCGCGACACGCGTCAATCCCGAATCGCTCGTCTTCCGGGGCAGCCGCCCCGAACTGGTTGCATGCGAAGTTCCCCCCGCGTTGACGCCGGGATTGGTTCGCATTCGCCCGACGCATCTGATCATGGGTTCGCTGGAGCGGCGGATCCTGCGTGGCGAGATCGCCTACGCCGGAGTTCTGGGCCGCGAGGGAGCATGGATCGTCGAAGCCGCTGGTGATGGCGTATCGCCCGCGTTGATCGGAAAGCGTGTCGTGGTTGAGGCGTTCCGTGCGTGCATGCAGTGCGAACTCTGCCGCGGCGGAATCCGGCATCTGTGCGTTCACCGCACTTCACCTGGACTGGCCGGAGCTGACGGGCTTGCAAGCAGGTGGTCTGTGGTCCCGGCATCCAGTCTGGTGGAGGTTCCCGCGGCGATCAAGTCAGAAGTGGCAGCGTTGGCTCAATCGGTCGCCGCGGCACTGCACGCGGTGCGTACGGCAGCAGTGGATGCACGCGGGTACATCACGATTCTGGGCGATGGCCCGATGGCGATGCTGACCGCGCGGATTGCCTCCGGCCTGAACGGTCAGGTACGGCTGCTGGGCAAGCACCCCGATCGATTCATGCTCTGCGAACGCATCGGGCTCAAGCATCGGCACATCGCCGAAGCAGGCAAGCGGCATGATCAGCAGGTGGTGATCGATTGCACCGGCGATGGGTCGGTGGACGGGTTCACGCTCGCCGCGGCACTTGCGGCCCCTCGGGCGAGGATCGTCGTGAAGGCCCCACCGGTCGCGATTCCCTGCCGCGATGCTCAGGCCTCGCCCGGCGCCTTGAGCCAGATTGCCGCGCTTGAGGCCACGGTGATCGGGGCGGGTGCGGGCCAGTTGCGTGAAGGAGTGAACTGGCTGCTCAAGAACCCGCTCGACGAGGGACTGGTTGTTTCACGACGAGTTCCCTGGACGCGGGCGATTGAGGCTCTGGATTCGCTGCATGACCGGCGGGTGCTCCTGAGCATGATCGAGGTGTCCCAGGACGGCCGGGGCTGAACCTCGCTACGCTCTTTGGATCATGTCAGAGATGAAGATCGCCGTGATCCTGCCGGCCGCCGGCTCCTCCAAACGCTTCAGCGAAGCGGGCGGAATGCGCTCCAAACTCGATGAGGACATGGGCGGCAAGCCGGTGCTTCAGCGCACGGTCGAAGCGTTCAACAAGCACGACCACGTAAGCCAGATCATCGTCGCCGGCCCTGCCGATGACGGGGCGATGGCCGAGTTCAGAGAACGCCATGCCGATCGTCTGGCGCTCCTGGGTGCCAAGCTGGTCAAGGGCGGCGCGGTTCATCGGTATGAAACGGTGCAGGCAGCCCTGATGCACGTGGGTGATTGCACACACGTTGCCGTGCACGATGCCGCTCGCCCATGCATCTCGATGGAGCTCATGGACCGCCTCTTCGAAGCCGCGGCGACCCACGATGCCGTCATTCCGGTCATTCCTGTCCCAGATACGATCAAGCGGATCCGTACGACTCAGGAGCGTCTGGCGAAACCGGACCAGATTGCCGCCATTCTGGGCATCAGCGATGAACAACTCCCGCTGTTGCGGCATGTTGAGGCGACTGTGGATCGAACTGATCTGTTTCTGGTCCAGACACCCCAGGTTTTCAGGCTGAATCTGATCCAGGCCGCGTACGCCCAACCGGACCTCACATCGACCGATGATGCTTCGCTGGTTGAGCGGCTGGGCCACAGGGTGGTCGCCATCGAAGGCGATCCACGCAATCTGAAGATCACGTACCCGTCCGATGCCGATCTTGCCCGGGCCATCATGGGGTGGCGATCCGGTGAAGGACGCGCGTCCCACAAGAAGTTCTGATCGCTGTTCAAGGCAATCACGCACGAATGTGGCAATGCTGGCGAAAATGATCGCCGCGCCTTGTGGCATCCCTTCAAAGTCGTTATGCTGTAAAAAATGTCGCAAGGCCGTTCGGCTGGCGACGAAACGACGGGGTTGTCAACTCTGCAGGAGATGCATCATGGTGTGTGGCAAGGTTCGAAGCGTTCGTGTCCTCTTGACTGCGTTCGCGGCATCCGCTGCTGCGTCGACTTCGCAAGGCCAGATTGCGGATACTCGTATCCCGCTCAACTACAACTTTCACGGCATGGCCCACTCTGCCGCGATCACCGGCGAGTTTGATGAGTGGACGGCGGTCGCGGCGAATGCAAATGCGGACGGCTCCAAGTCGTACCGCTCGATTGCTGATCGCGGCCTGATCTTCGATCCGCTCAACAACAAGTCGCCGGCAGCGTACACCAACCAGAACATCGGTCTCACCGGCATGAGCTATGCGTTCTTCGATACGCTCGGATACGCCAACTGCACGACCGCTGGTGCCTCGAATTACGGCCTTGACATGGTTCATCTGGGGTCCCGGTGTGCGGGGTTCGGCACCGCGACCATCTGGGCGTATGAGTCCGTGTTGAATGCGGCGACCAACATCGGGATCGCGCCCGATTGGAACGCATGCGATCACACAAACGCGGCTCCGCAGATCAGCACCTTCTCCCCCATTGCCCTCGATGCCGGCACGGAGATCGGCGTGCTGTATCAGATCTCAAGCGGCGGCGGACAGTTCGACATTGTGCTGGGATTCAGCGATCGCGCCCCGATCACGGTGCGTGTCGCCGGCCCCGACTGGTTCGGCATCCCGGCGAACTCCGCCATCCTGGCGAACCAGCCGGTCTCGTCGCAGGGCAAGGTCGGATACACCGTTGCGAACGTCACCTACCGCTCATTCCAGGGCGCGGACAACAATGATGCACCGGTGATCAAGGCGTTCGTGACCAGCGGCGGCGGCCCCAACCTGAACATCATGGAAGCAGTGATCAGCGTCCCGCGCATCATTGCCGGCGTGGGCACGTTCCCGGCCACGCCAGACATTGTCGGCGCTCACCTTACATCGCTGACCTTCCAGAACGCGACGTACCCCGCGTCCGGCGGCCGCGCTTACGCGATTTTTGCATCGACGGTCCGCACCGGGCAGCCCGAACGTGCGAACTGCGCAACGCCGCAGGACGTCGTTGCCGGTGTCACTGCAACCAACAACACCCGTGCCTTCGGTGCGGTCCCCTCAGAGTGCGGCACCAATGACCATTCGGCGGTCTGGTACCGATACACCGCATCGAACTCAGGTCTGGTAGAAGCCCGCACCTGTGGCGCGGGCTTCGATACGACCATCGCCATCTACGACCTGTGCAACGGCACCGCCATCGCCTGCAACGATAATGCCTGCGGCACCGCTTCGCGTACTCAATGGAACGCAAACGCCGACAGCACCTACCTCATCCGTGTCGCGGGGAACAATGGCGCCACCGGTGCCTTCAATCTCACGATCGAGGACCCGGTACCCACATTCGTGACGCTGCCCCTTGAATACAACTGGAACGGACTGGTGAATACCGCCGCAGAGCAGGGCACCGCGAACCGCGACAATCCGGAGGGATATCGCAGCATCGCCGACCGCGGCCTCCTGCTGGGCACCGGCGCCGCCAACACGCTCGACTTCGCCCCGCTCTTCAACTCCGATTTCATGCCCTACAGCATCGTTTCCACCCCTGGCACGCTCGACATCGTCCACCTGGGCGATCGCCGGTTCGTGGCCGGCGCCGCCCGCAACTGGGGAACGGGAACCACACAGGGCCTGCAACCCGACTGGCTCGCCGACAACGACCACACGGTCCCGCAGATCTCCGATGTCAGCGCTCTGCGTCGAGTCCTCTCCCCCACCACGCGGCTTGGCGTTCTCTACCAGGCCTCCAACGGTGGCGGACGTTTCGACACCACGCTGAACTTCACCGATGGTTCCACCGTGACGCTGACCTTCCGCTGCAACGACTGGTTCGGAAACGCAGTCCCGCCCGCGCCCGTCGCCGGTTCGGGCCTTCTCTTCCAGCGTCAACTGGGCGTCTATGCCTCAACCCAGAATGCAGACAACGCCGAAACCACCACGGCCACCCTCAACGTCAGTGAGGCCGTCGTCAGCGTCCAGAGCATGATCAACGCCGGATTGGGCGATTTCAGCGGCAAGGAACTCCAGTCCATCGCCTTTGGAAACCCGGTCTCCAACACGACCTTTGCTGGATCCACGCCCGCGAACGCGTCGGGCTGGGCCGTCATCGCGGCGACGCTCAGTAACTCCACCGACGGCGTTCCCCCCTGCCCCGCAGACTTCAACGCCGATGGTGGCGTCGATGGCGGTGATGTGGAAGCCTTCTTCAGCGCGTGGGAAGCTGGCGACAGTTCAGCCGATGTGAACTACGACGGTGGCGTCGATGGCGGCGACATTGAAACCTTCTTCCAGGCTTGGGAAGCGGGCGGCTGCTGAGTTCGGATTGAGTTTTCAGTGATGCAATACAACGGGGCGGATCCGACGGACAGACGTCGGATCCGCCCTTTGTCTTTGATGCGAGGAGTGGACGCAGCCTCGCCTGCGAACACCGAACCAGCGCATGGACCGTGCTGTGTATGACCGCTTACAGTGCACCCGAACCCTATGAGCAGCGCACTCACGATCCTCACCATCGGAAGCTGCGAAGTCCACGTACACGAGTTGGCGAGCGAAGATGGACTTTCCACCCTCCCGCCGATCGCGAACGTGATCCGCGGCGGCCCGCGTACGCAGCAACTCGACGACCGGATCCGCCTTGTTCAGCCGATTCGGACCGCTGCGGGCTTGATCGAACCCACGATCGCATTCCTGGTGCATTTGCGCTGGTATCCGCTTCGGATCTGGCTTCACGAGCCGACGCATCGAATCGCAGTGACGGATGGTGATGAGCTCTTGCTCGCGGACTACCGCGCAGCGACGCAGTGTGTATTGGACATTCGGCCCCGCATCTCGATGCCAATCATCGATGCCCGACTGCTGGATGATGGCTCACTACTCCTTCTGACTG
>JBILUL010000253.1:0-4901 GCA_044371005.1 Phycisphaerales bacterium
TCGAGAGGATTTCGACGCACCCATGACGAGACACCCGGTGTCCTGACCGGTTGGCTCTGAAGTACCCTCGAACCGAGAGCGCGGCGGGCAGAGTGCCCGAATCGTCAAACCGCCCGGATTCTGCGGGGTTTCCGGCCACCCCGCCGCGACGGGCAAAACGGGCCGCCTGTAAACCAAACGACCCCGCCGTGAGGCGGGGTCGGAAGGAAACTCCCCGACCAGGACTCGAACCTGGAACCTACCGGTTAACAGCCGGTCGCTCTACCATTGAGCTATCAGGGATCAAAATGTCTCCCGCCGCGGCTTCCCGCAACCGGAACCTGTGGGGCCGAATCGTTGCATCCCTTCCCCTCAACGTCAAGTCGCCCCGACTCTATTCGTTATCGCACTGCCCGCGGGTCCCTTCCGGCCCCAATCAATCTCCCGCGGCGACCCAGACTTGTTCGGCAGTTCCTCCCCCGGCCTGTAGCCGCGATCCGGCAATTGTCGCGTTCCGGGCATGCACAGGGGCATTCGGGTTCGGTGGGTTGGTCTGGAGGGGCCGTGTGACGGTACGCTGTCGGGATTGGCGTGATGTGGAGAATCCAACGATCCCAAGGGGGTAGGTTGGACGAGAGAGGGACTCTGGTATTGATCCAGTGGAGGTACCGGTCGCCTGGAAAGGCGATGCCACTTCCCATCACGCGAGGCCAGACTCCTAGACTCCTCCCCGTCTGCCTGCTACAATGGAGGCTCTAACCAAGGAACAGGTCCATGAAAGAAGGCATTCACCCCAAGTATTTCCCGAACTGCAAGGTCTACCACAACGGCCAGGTCGTCATGACCGTGGGCGCGACGGTGCCTGAGCTGCACGTCGAAGTGTGGTCGGGTTCGCACCCCTTCTTCACGGGCAAGCAGACGTTCGTCGACGCCGCAGGCCGCGTTGAGAAGTTCCAGCGCAAGTACGCCGGCAACTACTTCGCCAAGAAGTAATCGCCCTCATCCAGCCCTCACAGCGGCCTCACGCCGCGGCTTGTTTCCGCTTTGCACACAGCGAAGCGCCTCGCAGGTCGCATCGAAACAGCCAGTATGCATTGATTGCATCAGGAACCCGCGTTCGCCGCGGGTTCTTGTGTTTTTGGGGGTGGGGAGAGGGGTTTGGACCGAAAAAGAGAGGGCTGGGCCGTTATGGGGGGGTGAGTACTGAGGCACTGAGTGCCTCGGGACGCGCATGATGAGGCACAGAGTGCCCCGCCCCGTTGGCACCGAGTGCCTTTCCTTTCATGCTTTCATCCGGATATACGGCTAGACTATCCCACTCTCTTATGCCAAGCAGATTTGCCACCGAACTCTCCAAGCGCATCCTGATCTTCGATGGTGCCATGGGCACCTCGATCCACCAGAAGGATCTGGACCTCACCCGCGACTACTGCGGATGCGAGAACTGCACCGACATTCTCGTGGCCACACGCCCCGATGTGATCCAGGAGATTCACGAATCGTTCCTGGCTGTGGGCTGCGATGTGGTGGAGACCGACACCTTCGGCTCCAACAAACTCGTGCTGGCTGAGTTCGATCTCACGCCCCGCACGTACGAACTCAACAAGAAAGCCGCGGAGGTGGCGCGGGCGGCGTGCGACAAGTACTCGACCAAGGAAAAGCCGCGGTTTGTCGCCGGCTCCATGGGCCCGGGCACCAAGCTCATCACGCTGGGCAACACCACCTGGCCACTGATGTTCGACAGCTACCTCGAACAGGCCCGCGGCTTGATCGACGGCGGCTGCGATGTCTTCATCATCGAGACCTGCCAGGATCTGCTGCAAGTCAAGTGCACCATCAACGCCATCCTCGCGGCATTGTCCGAAAAGGGCAAGACCACCGACGACATCCCGATCATGGTCTCCGTGACCATCGAGACCACAGGCACGATGCTGCTGGGCACCGAGATTTCCGCGGTGGCGCACGCGCTGGCTCAGTATCCGATTCTCTCGCTGGGCATGAACTGCGCCACGGGCCCGACGGAGATGGCCGAGCATGTGCACTGGCTGGGCAAGCACTGGCGTGCGATGGGGCATGATCGCCGCGTGTCGGTGATTCCCAACGCGGGGCTGCCGGTGCTGGTGGAAGGTCGCACGGAATACCCGCTGAAGCCCGAAGACTTCGCCGCGGCGATTGAGAAGTTCATCGTTCAAGATGGCGTGGGCATCGTCGGCGGCTGCTGCGGCACCATGCCCTCGCACATCGGCACGCTGGCCCGCACGGTCGAGGCATTGCAGACGCGTGGCATCGGAGCCCCGGGCACAAGCCGCGGCACCGTGATCTCCCCCGCTCCCTCCGTCACGTCCCTCTACTCCGCGCAGGAGTATCGCCAGGACA
This sequence comes from Phycisphaerales bacterium, assembly GCA_044371005.1. Taxonomy (GTDB): domain Bacteria; phylum Planctomycetota; class Phycisphaerae; order Phycisphaerales; family UBA1924; genus UBA2402. The sequence continues at coordinate 2,356 of JBILUL010000253.1, forward strand.
AGTCCATTCTCATCGTCGGCGAGCGCATGAATGCCTCGGGCAGCCGGGCCTTCAAGAAGCTGCTCGAAGCCGAGGATTTTGATGGCATCGTCTCGCTCGCACGCGAGCAGGTGCGGCACGATGGTGCGCACGTGCTCGACTTGAACGTCGATTACGCGGGCCGCGACAATGCACGCGATATGGCCGAGGTGGTCCGCCGCGTGGTGCGGCAGGTGAACATCCCGCTGATGCTCGACTCGACGCAGATCAAGACGATCGAAGCGGGCCTGATGCACGCGCCGGGCAAGTGCATCATCAACTCCGCGAACTTCGAGGATGGCGAGCACAAGTTCGATGAAATCTGCGCGCTGTGCAAGACCTACGGCGCGAGCCTGGTCATCGGCAGCATCGATGAGGACAAGGAAGCCAGCATGGCCCGCACGGCCGATCGCAAGCTCGCGATCGCGCAGCGTGCCTTCGACCGTGCCACCAAGGTGCATGGCATGGAGGCGTGCGACATCCTCTTCGATCCGCTGGTGCTGCCCATCTCCACGGGTATGGAGTCGGACCGCCGCAGCGCGCTTGAGACCATCGAGGGTGTCCGCCGCATTTCCAAGGCAATGCCCGACTGCCAGACGACGGTGGGCCTCTCCAACGTCTCCTTCGGTCTCAAGCCCGCGGCACGCATCGTCCTCAACTCCGTCTTCCTGAACGAACTGCAGGAAGCCGGCCTCACGAGCGCGATTCTGCACTTCAGCAAGATTCTGCCGCGGACGCGCATTCCTGACGACCAGTGGAACGCGGCACTCGAACTCATCTACGACCGCCGCCGCGATGGCTTTGACCCGCTCCAGGCCTTCATCGAACTCTTCAAGGATGTCGAAGCCGCGGGCCCCAAGCGTGAAGTAAAGGTCCTGACGCTCGAGGAACAGCTGCGGGCGCACATCATCGATGGTGAGAAGGAAGGCCTCGCCGCGACGCTTGAGAAGGCTCTGGCCAAGTACAAGCCGCTGGACATCATCAACGATCACCTGCTCGATGGCATGAAGACGGTCGGTGAGCTCTTCGGCTCCGGCCAGATGCAGCTCCCCTTCGTGCTTCAGAGTGCGGAAGTCATGAAGATGGCGGTGGCACAGATCGAGCCGCTGCTGGACAAGGTGCAGGGTTCGACCAAGGGCAAGATCGTTCTCGCAACGGTCAAGGGCGATGTGCACGACATCGGCAAGAATCTGGTCGACATCATTCTCTCGAACAACGGCTACACGGTCTACAACATCGGCATCAAGCAGACGCTGCCGGAGATCGTGAAGGCGTGGCGCGAACATCAGGCCGATGCGATCGGGCTCTCGGGCCTGCTCGTCAAGTCCGTCAACGTGATGGAAGAGAACCTCAAGGAACTCAACGAGCTTGGCATCAGCGTGCCCGTGCTCCTGGGTGGCGCAGCGCTCACGCGTCACTACTGCGAGAGCCATCTCCGCAACACCTACAAGGGTCGCACCTACTACGGGCGAGATGCCTTCGAAGGCCTGCGGACGATGGACCTGATCATGTCGGGCCAAGGCCCCGCGCTCGAAACTGAGATTGAAGAACGCCTGGGCAAGCGCAGCAAGGCCGAGGATGCGATCAACCAGACCCGCATCGCCAAACTCGCGGCATCCAACTCCGGCGATGGAACACAGGCCCCAACCCCCACCGCTTCCGGCGTGAAGGTCCGCAGCGATGTGGCGATGGATGTGCCGGTACCGGTCGCACCGTTCATCGGTTCACGCGTTGTCACCGACATCGACCTCAACCAGCTCTACCCCTACATCAACCCCATCGCGCTCTTCCGCGGCCAGTGGCAGGTGAAGAAGGGCGCTCTGAGCGATGCGGAATACGACGCGCTGCTTGAAGACAAGATCATGCCGATCTTCGAGCAGTTCAAGGCACGCTGCCGCGATGAGAAGATCCTGCAGCCCTCTGTCGTCTACGGCTACTTCCTGTGCAACAGCGATGGTGATGATCTCATCATCTGGGACCACGATTCCCAGACTGGGCCGCTCCCTACTCGCGAACGCATGCGGTTCAGCTTCCCGCGTCAGAGCGACAAGCGCCGCCTGTGCATCAGCGACTACTTCCGTCCGGTCGGTCAGCAGCCCGATGTGCTGGGCCTGCACTGCGTGACCATGGGCCCCAAGGCCAGCGAAGAAGCCCAGAAGCTCTTCAAGGCCAACGACTACACGAACTACCTCTATCTGCACGGTCTGGGCGTCGAGACCGCCGAGGCGCTCGCCGAGTTCTGGCACAAGCGCATGCGCCAGGAGCTGGGCATCGGCACGGAAGATTCGCCCCGCATCAAGGACCTCTTCACGCAGCACTATCAGGGCAGCCGCTACTCCTTCGGCTACCCCGCCTGCCCGAACATGGCCGATCAGGACAAGCTCTTCGCGCTGCTCGAACCGCAGCGCATCGGCTGCCACCTGACGGAAAACCACCAGATCGACCCCGAGCAATCCACCAGCGCGATCATCGTGCATCACCGCGAGGCGAAGTACTTCAATGTGTAAGCACGCGCCTTCTTCAGGCCG
>JBILUL010000281.1:0-3679 GCA_044371005.1 Phycisphaerales bacterium
CACGGCTCGGCGTGCGCCACCCCGGGACAGCGTCGCGCGATTCCCCGCACCCCGCGAGGGGTGCACGTTGGGGAATGTGAACGCGTTTGGGATTCTGTGAACTCGACACGACGCGATGGCGTGGGAACACGCGGCGCGACACACCTGACTTGCACGCCTCCGGCGTGCGGGGTCATTGGGGCTCGCCAACCTTGGGTGGCGCACGCAAAGCCGTGCTTCACCCAAGGCTATTCACTTTCGAGGCCTTACGGCCTGAAGAGCGTGGCGATCAACGCGGGCGGGTACACGGCCGTTGCACATCTTGCCACGTGCCCTCTTCAACCGATAGGCCTGGACGTGAGTTAGCCCGGGGTGAAGCACGGCTCGGCGTGCGCGACCACCGGGTTCACGAACCATCATTTCCCCGCCGGCGTGCGATCCAGCCCCGCAAACCCCACCGGGCTTCGATACCCATCGTGGTCGTACGCACGCACTCCGAAGAAGACGTTGTCCTTGTTGATGGGGAGCGTCACATTCGTGCGCTTCCCCACATCCACACTGTGCTCCCACTGCCACTGCGTGGTCTCGCGCCACACCACCTCGTAGCCCGCGGTGTCGGGTTCGGGACACGCGTTCCAGGCAAGGTCGGTATTGTGATCCAGCTTCGCGGCAAGAATCCGCACATTCGCCGGCGTCCGCGGCGCATTGGCCAGATGCACCAGCGTCGCCATGTTCACCTTCGTGACGTTCGCCAGATACGCGGCATCGACATACGAAGGCACATCGCCGTAGGGCTTGCCATCACGCATCTCGACATTCACATGCTGACGCGTGTAGTCCTCATTGAGCACCGAGAACCGAATCGCCGCATAGCCCGCATCGTTGAAGGCGATGTGGTCGCCGCCACGGAGGAAACGATCCTGCCGGAAGACCGGCATCGGACGAATCGGCAGTTGTTCGCGTCCCGCGACATACGCGACGAACCGGGCCAGCTGCCGGCTTGGTGAATCACTCTCGCCCGAGAGCGACCGGATCAACGCGAGTTGCTCCGCGCTGGGGTTCTTGGGGAGGCCTTCGGAGAAGACCCGCACTACCGAGCGCGGGTCCGGCCCCTCCGCCGCGGCTCGCAGATCGGCGGTTGTCGCAACTCCCTCGGGCCACGCGGCTTCTCCCTGCGGGCCAGGCCTGAGCGTGGGATCACCCACGATGTCGTTGCTGAGCACGCCGAAAATCTGATAGGGCGAGGTGGCGGTGATGTTCTGCGCATGAGCCGCGGCACCGAGCAAGCCCTGTTCCTCACCCGAAACGCACAGAAACACCACCGTCGATTCGAGCTGACGCAAGGCGATAACGCGGGCCATCTCCATCACCGCGGCAGTCCCCGACGCATCGTCATTGGCCCCGGGCGCATCGCCCTTGGCATCGAGCGGGTCGGTATTGCGGCTGTCGTAGTGCCCCACCACGTAGTAGGCGCGGCCCTGGCTCTCCTTCACCGATCCGTGCATGACCGCCACCACGTTCACAACCGTCGCGCCCGTCGGCACGCGCACGCTGGGCGGCAGTTTGAAATCCTCGAATCGCACCTCAAGAGGCGGACTCGTCCTCGCGGCAGATTCCAGCGACTTCTTGATCCAGTTGCGAGCGGCACCGATGCCCCGAGCCGGATCGGTCGTGTCGCTGAGGGTGTGCCGCGTGCCAAAGCCGGCGAGGGTGTGAACATCGGCGATGAGCCGCGATGCATCCACCGCGTTGATCCACTGCTGTGCCAGAGCGTCTTCGGGCGGCAGTTCGCCTGCCGGCACTGCTGGCTGCATCGCCATCGAGGCGCAGAGCATGGGAATACACAGGGCAGTGACCGGGGAACTCAGGTGCATCGGGGAGTTTACGGTTCTTGCCGACGCGCGGGCGAGAGACCCGCAATAATGTCGCCGCGGCTTGAGCGTTGTGCGAGCAGCCGCGGTGTTCACGAGCAGCCCCCTCTTTTTTCGGCGAGAATCCCCATGACCAACTCCGTTGCGGCCATTCGTCTTGTTGCAGCAGCCTGTGCACTGGGGGCCTCGAGCCTCGCCGCGGCGGCGGATGGGCCCATCCGGGCGCTCCTGCTGACGGGCGTGAACAACCACAACTGGAAGTACACAAGCCGGATCCATGCCGAGACGCTCGAAGCCACCGGCAAGTTCCAGGTGGAGATCTCCGATGATCCGGAGGCTGCGCTGGCCGATGCCAAGAGCCTCTCGCAGTATCAGGTGATCGTGCTCGACTACAACGATTTCAACGGCCCCAAGCGCTGGAACGCCGCGGCGGAGAAGAACTTCGAAGCCGCGGTGAGCGGCGGCACTGGCGTCGTCGCCATTCACTCGGCCAACAACGCCTTCAAGGGCTGGGCCGAGTACGAGAAGATGCTGGGCCTGATGTGGCGCGATGGCACGGGCCACGGCAAGTATCACGCATTCGACATCAAGTGGGTGGACACCGAGCACCCCATCACCAAGGGCATGGGCGCGTTCACGCAGCACAAGGATGAGCTCTACCACAAGCTCGTCAACTCGCAGAACGCCAAGTTCCATCTCCTGGCGCAGTCCTTTTCTGACCCAGCCACCGGCGGCACGGGCAAGGATGAGCCGATGGCCTTCACACTCAGCTACGGCAAGGGTCGCATCTTCGCGACTCCCCTCGGCCACGTCTGGGAGAACTCACCGGAGACCAAGGGCACGGTGTGTGACCCCAACTTCCGCATTCTGGTCTGCCGCGGCACTGAATGGGCTGCGACGGGCGCGGTGACGCTGGGCAACGAGTGGAAGGACGTCCGCACGCACAACACGCTCTCGCCCACCGAGGCGTCACAGGGCTGGACGCTGCTGTTTGATGGCACGTCTGCAACCGGCTTCCGTGGCTTCAAGAAGAAGGCGATGCCTGAGAAGGGCTGGGTGGTGAAGGACGGCCAGCTGATCGTGCAAAGCAAGGGCGGCGGCGGCGACATTGCAACGGTCGAGGAGTACGCGGACTTTGAGTTTGCCTGCGATTGGAAGGTGACCGAAGGTGCCAACAGTGGCGTGATGTACCGCTGCGATGAGAAGCACGACTATCCGTGGCTGACCGGCCACGAGATGCAGGTGCTCGATGATGCCGCGCACCCCGATGGCAAGAAGCCCAAGACTCGTGCGGGCACCCTCTACGACATCATTCCCTGTGGTGCCGATGTGGTCCGTCCGGCTGGCGAGTGGAATCAGGCTCGTGCGCTGGTCGTCGGCACGCGAATCCAGCACTTCCTCAACGGCGTGAAGGTGGTCGATATCGACACCGCCAGCGAGGACTACAAGAAGGCGTACAAGGAGAGCAAGTGGCCGGGCATGCCCACCATGGGCACGACGACCACGGGCCACATCTGCATGCAGGACCACGGCGACGAAGTGGCCTTCCGCAACATCAAGGTTCGCAAGATCAAGTAACTGCGGCTCTTGCGAAACAAGTACATGATCCGAACCGGGCAACTCATGATTGCCCGGTTCTTTTCTGCGCTATTGCCGCCTCCTGATTTCCTCATCCTGTCGATCCTGTCCATCCATGTTGCCCCTTCTTCGCGGAGAAGAGAACATGGATAGACAGGATGGGCAGGATGCAAGGCGTGAGAAGTCACAGGCTGGCCTGGCTCAGGCAGGCATTGCCAATGTTCGCATCTGAGGCAACGCAAGGGCTTGAT
>JBILUL010000045.1:0-30533 GCA_044371005.1 Phycisphaerales bacterium
CCGCGCCGATGCCCCCGGGCATCAGCGAGATGCTGCTGGCCGGATTCCTCAATCGGGGCGGCATTCCGCTGGTGGATTGCAAGACCGTTCCGCTGAGCGTGCCCGCCAACAGCGAGATCGTCATCGAGGGTTACGTGAGCAACGAGGCCGGGCTTGTGGGCTTCGATCCGCGCGTGGCCGGCTCGGTGCTCGGCCCGGGTGCCGTCTTCGAAGGTCCCTTCGGCGATCACACCGGGTTCTACTCGCTGCCGGATCGGTACCCGCTGCTTGAAGTCACGGCCATCACGCACCGGCGCAACCCCGTCTATCCGACGACCATCGTCGGTCTGCCGCCGCAGGAGGACTATTACCTGGGCAAGGCCACCGAGCGGCTCTTCCTGCCGCTCTTGCGCACGATCGTGCACGACATCATCGATTACGACCTGCCGATGTTCGGCGCGTTCCACAACTGCGTCTTCGTCAAGATCAAGAAGGAGTATCCGCTGCAGGGACGCCGCGTGATGCACTCGATCTGGGGCGCGGGCCAGATGGCCTGGACCAAGATGATCGTCGTCGTCGATCACGATGTCGATGTGCACGATCAGGATGCCGTGCTCTTTCACCTGTGCGCCAACTGCGATCCGGGCCGCGATGTCGAAGTCGTCAACGGCCCGCTGGACATTCTCGATCACGCGGCACCGCGCCTTGGCGCCGGCCACAAGATGGGCTTCGATGCCACCCGCAAGATCCCCGGCGAGGAAGTCGGCGGCCATCCCGTCCGCTCCTGGCCACCCATCATCGAGATGAACAAGGCCATCCGCGACCAGGTGGACCGCCGCTGGGCCGAGTTCGGGCTCTGATACGCTCCCGGCGGCCTGTCCCCCGGCAGGCCCGGATGCATCGCGGCGAACCCAACTACCCTACGGGCCACATGGTCTCCCGCGTAGTCATCGCCGCGTTGCTCGCCCTGATTCTGGGTGTGCCGTTTCTCATGCGCCCCGCCCAGCCCGCGGCGGCCTCTTCGGGCGTCACGAACAAACTCGTCATCGTCACGCCCCACGTGCCGCAGATTCAGTATGAGTTCGGCCGCGCCTTTGATCAATGGCACCAGCGCGTGCATGGAAGCCCCGCTTCGATCGACTGGCGCCAGCCCGGCGGCACCAGCGAGATCATCAAGCAGCTCGCAGCTCAGTACACCGCACGTGGCGGCGAGACCATTCGGGCGTGGAAGAAGGACCACCCCGATCGCCTCTCAGCACCCACGATCGACCTCAGTGGAGAGTTCCCGGCTGGCAGCGTTGCCTTTGACATCATGTTCGGCGGCGGTTCATTCGATCATGGTCGGCTCAAGGATCTGGCGACGGCATCGTACTGGTTCCGTCCCTTTGATGGTCAGGCAGAAGAGTCCGCAGTCGTTCGCTGCAAGGCTTCAGTCGACGCCTCCACGATTCAAAACGAACGTCAGTTGATCGCCACTGTCACAAGGACCGGCGGCACTCCCATGGTGGTCCGTATTCCCGTGAGTGCATTCGTCGATGGCACCAAGGCCATCGAGCAGGTCGTCGCGGCGAGCAAGCTGACACCTCCGGGCGATACCAATGTCACCTTGCGACTCAACCAGCTCGAACGCCAGGCGGCCGTTTCGATCTCGATGCCTGCCGGCTTCGATCAGGCGACACTCGATGCCTGGTACGGCTCCAACGTGCTGGGTGCCGGCACGCTCTATGACCCGCAGCAGTACTGGCTCGGCACCGCCATCAGCGGCTTTGGCGTCGTCTACAACAAGGAAGTGCTGGAACGGCTTGGGCTTGAAGCTCCAAAGAGCTTTGAAGATCTCGCCGACCCGCGGCTCACCGGCTGGCTGGTCTTTGCCGACCCTCGCCAATCCGGATCGGTCGCCACAGCCATCGATGCCGTCCTCAGTTACTACGGCTGGGAAAAGGGCTGGAAACTGCTCCGCGAGATGTGCGCGAATACCCGCTACTACACCAACTCAGCACCGCGGCCGCCGATCGATGTGAGCGCGGGCGAAGCCGCGGCGGGCCTGTGCATCGATTTCTACGGCCGCAACCAGAGCCAGGCCGTACTGCCGCCGGGCGAGACGGACCCCTCCAAGAGCCGTGTGGGCTATGTGGACCCCAAGGGCGCCACCTACATGGATGCCGATCCCATCTCCATCCTCCGTGGCGGACCCAACCCGCAGCTTGCCCACCGCTTCGTCGAGTTCTGCCTCACCCCCGAAGCGCAGGCGCTCTGGCAGTTCCCCTCGGCACGCAACCCAGCAGGCAAGAACAACCCCAAGTCCGCCGAAGGGCTGGTCATGGGGCCCGATCACCACGAACTGCGCCGCATGCCGGTGCGTCGCATGATGTACGAGCAGTACATGCCGCACATGGTCGATCAGGTCAATCCCTTTGAAGTGGCCAGCACCACCAAGCCAGCCGGATGGCGCAACACCATTGGCGTCATGATGGGCGCCTTCGGCATCGAGACCGCCGAAGATCAGATTCACGCCTGGAAGGTGCTCAACAAGGCCCGTTCAAACCCCGCCTTCGACAAGAGCGTGCTTGCGGAGATGGAGAAGCTCTTCTACTCCATGCCCACCACTGTCCTTCCCGATGGGAAGGAACTCGCCTTTGCGCCGGAGAACGTGAAGGCCATCACGGGCGCGTGGAAAGATGCGGTCTTCAAGGGCCGCTGCGAGGTGCGCTACTTCGAGTTCTTCCGGGCCAACTATCGACGCGTGGTGGAACTGGGTGGCACCGCAGGACCCACCTGAGCCACGCCGCGGCGAGGAACACTCCGCTCCCGCCAGTTCAGTTCTTGATCTTGCCCTTGGCGACGGCGATCGCCAGAGCCTTGTCCTTCTCCTGCTCGCTCATCGCGGCCCACGCGGGTTTGCACCCGTTGCAGCAGAGGCCGACTTTCTGCCCCTTCCAGTCAACAACGATGGACGGGTCCACGGTGTCGGCGATCTGAACGGGGCAAAACTCGTTGACGCTGACGATGGTGCCTGGCATGCGCTCCTGACACTGTGCCCCACTTCGCTCAGTTGAGGCACAGCCTGCCAGCAAGACGGCGACGAAGGCGGAGGCTGCAACGGATGAGATCAGACGGCGCATTGGCATGCTCCTGAATCGGGCTCGCCAGACGGGGCAGCCCGTTGGGGGGATGGCTGATTGTTGGTGCCCGCAGTGGGCTGAACACGGGCCACGCGGCGATGATTCTCTGTCGCATCTGGCCCGGTATGCTTCGAGTCGGCCAGACGCAGTGATCCGGCCGGAGTGAGTTTGTCGAGAAGAGCACGAATGTCAAAGCGTTCCAGCAAGCGTCCCGTCAAGCAGCCCACCAAGCGAGCCGTGAAGCAGCCAGCCCCCAAGGCGAAGCCCATCGCGGCTCCAGCCATCGATCTGGCCGCGATCCGCGAACGCATCAACCTCCTTGATCAGCGGCTGGTGGAAGTGCTCAACGAGCGTTCCGAGCTGGTGGTGAGGGTGGGGGAGTACAAGCGAGCCCACGGTCTGCCGGTCTACACCCCCCACCGGGAGGTGGAGGTGCTTGAGCGGGCTCTGAAGAACAACAAAGGGCCCCTCCCCGACCGCACCCTCGAGGCGATCTACCGGGAACTGATGTCCGGCAGTTTCGCCCTGCAGCAGCCGCTGCGCATCGGGTATCTGGGGCCTCCGGGGTCGTACTCGCATCTCGCCGCGTTGCGCCAGTTTGGCGACAGCGTGGAGCACTCCAACCTGCATGACATTGCTGGTGTCTTCACGGAGGTGCAGCGCGGCCATGTGAACTATGGCCTGGTCCCCATCGAGAACTCCACGGGCGGCGGCATTGTCGAGACGCTTGATGCCTTCCGCGACATCGCGATGAAGGGCAAGACCGAAATCACGATCTGTGCCGAGGTGCAGATCGACATCCGCCACTGCTTGCTGGCCAACTGCGCCCCCTCGCAGGTGCAGCGGATCTTCTCCAAGCCCGAGGTCTTTGAGCAGTGCAAGGTCTGGATCGCCCGGCAGTATCCCAAGGCCCAGCTCATCCCGACACCCAGCTCGAGCAGGGCGGCGGAGATGGTGGCCCAGGAGTCCCGCACGGCGGCCGAGCAGCGCAAGACGCCCGATTGCGCGGCGATCGGCAGCGAGCTCGCTGGCCAGATCTACGGCCTCAACCCGCTTCTGGTGGGCATTGAGGACAACCCGGGCAACATCACTCGGTTCTGCGTCATTTCCAGGCAGCGGGCGCAGCGCAGCGGCGATGACAAGACCAGCGTGATGTTCAACACCGCCGACAAGCCCGGAGCCCTGGTTCAGGTGCTGCAAGCCTTCGAGCGGGCTGCGATCAACCTCACCCACATCGAAAAGCGGCCCAGTGGTCGCAAGAACTGGACCTACACGTTCTTTGTCGACGCTCAGGGACACCGAGACGACGAGGCGATGGCGGGGGCTCTCGCAGATGCCAGACAGCATTGCCGCGAGCTGGTGGTGCTGGGAAGCTACCCCAGAGCCAAGAGAATCCTCTGACTCAGCGATCTCCCGGGGTACGCGAGAGGATTCGGCTTCCTCTGAGCAGGTCGCGACCGGGGTTTCTGCCGGGTTGGGGTGCCAAGGGGGGTGCGGGCTCGAGGGCATGTTCCCCTCCAAGTGCTCGCGGCGGACCCGAAATGGGCTCCGACAATGCGACAGCCAGATATTGACCCGGCTCCACTGAAAAACAGCCCTTATTTGGTGTCTGTTTGTAGCATGTGGCGGAGAAGATCGGCGGCGGAGTCGGTAGTATGCAACAGAGTAATCGGGCCCTTCGTAGCGCGTGGGGTCGGGTGTCTGGTGCCGGGGACACGCTGGTGCAATTGTGGATAACGTGTTCGTAGTCTGGTTGGACCAGTGGTGAACTTGGTTTTGGTTCTGACGCCGCGTGATGAGCGGGGTACTCTGTGCCCTTGCCTCATGTGGTTCCCGGCGGCGAGCGGGGAGGGGTAGTCCGCGCGTGGTCGGGAAGTTGGAATGTGGTCGTTGGTGAGATGGTGAGGGGGATTCGTGGGGTTGGTGTGGAGCCGGGCGCGATTGCCCGGTTCGTGTCTGTTGTGTGAAGAGGTGCCGCGTTTGAAGCGGTGTCGATCAGCGTCAGGAGAATCGAATGGGTCGCTCGAACAACGTGAACCGCCCGTACGTCCGCAAGAGCCGCAACGGGGGTGCGTCGCAGACCAGGACTGGCGTTGAGTCAGGTGCAGGGGAGGCCAAGGAGCTTCTCTCCCGGGCCGGCCAGGCCGAGCGTCCTTCGGTCGAGCAGCTCGAGCGTCGTCAGATGCTCTTCTCGCTGACGGTGTCTGCGGACACTGTTGATCCGAACACGGGGCTGGGAACGGCTCGTGCGTTCTTCCATTACTACATCCCGTACCTGGCGACGAGTGAGACGTTCACCGACCAGCCCGCCGAGACGGTGGTGACTTCGTTTGATCAATCCGCGTATGGCCCCATCGGCAGCGGGTTTGTGTTCAATCAGGAGGCGCTGCAGTTCTTCCACAACATCAATCCCGCATCGGACATCGCGGTGACGGCGCAGCCCCAGGCACAGGACAACAACAATCGATTCGTCCGTGTCAATCTGAACGACACGGGCGAGTTCTACGCCTTGAGGTTCTTCAGCAGTCAGGACCCCAACACGCGTCAGCGCATTGCGGTCCGGACGCTCGCGATGTTCGTGGGTGGTGATCCGACGGCCATCGGTGGCGACAACTCAGGGTTCCTCACCAACGACATGCAGATTGAGCTGTTCCTCAACGACACCGTGACGGCAACGTTCACGGGTCAGCAGATTGTGCAGCTCTTTGATCAGGATCCGAACAACTGGCCGCCCGGAACCAATCCGGCGAACGGAACGGGCAACTTCTCGGTGACGGCTCCCGACAATGCCCCTGCGTTTGACGAGATTCGGTTCACGATGCTCCGTCGTCCGTCGCTGGGCGTGACTCCCTCGTTCATTCTCGACGATATCGCGTACACCAAGACGAACAACAAGTACGCGCAGCTCATGACTACGCGTGCCTTCGGCGCTGCGGTGGCGCTGAGCGGGCCGGTCGGCGCGTCTGTGACCTTCAAGGACCTCTATGGTCGCGACATGGTCAACAACCTGGCGGGCATTCCCGGGCGGGGCGCGGACATCAATCCGGGCGACCTGGATGACAACGGCATTCCCGAGCGTAACGACGGCATCGGGTCCATCCGCTTCAGCGGCACCGATTCTCGCACATCGTTCACGATGGTGGGCGGCACGCTGGGGACCTCGGAAGATCAGCCAGATGGCTTCAACCCGGGCACGCTGATCCCGCAGGTCTGGTGGGACGGCTTCTACACCCTCACTCTTGAGGGCGATCCCGCCGGCATTTACGATGATTTCGAGGAAGCAGGCTTCGGCTTCGCGGCGGAAGAACGCAATACGCAGGTGATCATCACCGGCATGCCTCCGGGTTCGGGATCGGTCATCGTCGGATCGCCCTTCGTTCGCGACAACACGAACTTCGCCTCGTACGCCCCCGAGGATTTCGCTCGCGGCGCGAATGGTCAGGATCTGCGGACGGTCACGACCGGGTTCACTCGCGCCAATCAGGGCATCTTCGTCGAGGATGGCGGTTCGATCGGCAGCATCAACATCGCGGGCATGCTCTTTGGTGCCTCCGTGTTCAACGGATTCGTCGATCGCCTCGCGGTCGGCAATCTCATGGGTTCAGTCACGGTTGCCGGCGACCTTGGGTCGCTGGTGGTCGGCGCCGATGCGGGCATCTGGTCGCCTGACCCCGGCTTTGCCTTCCAGGACGGCACCCAGCTCGATCAGAACAACAAGACCAACGCACTGGTCGTGGTCGGTCGTACGGCTGGCCAGATCCTCATCGGTGGTCGCAGCCAGCTCGACGTGACCGTTGTGGGCGATGTCGCCTCGCCGACCACTCGTCCCCAGCGTGACAGCAGCGTCTACTACGAACTCGAAGCCTACTCGGGCGCAGCGCCCGGAGCCGGCACCGCCGTCGGCCAGTCATCCGCCCATTCATCGGTGGTCAACAACGCGCAGGTCGCCAGCAACCTGGGCCGCACGGGCGGTCAGCCGGTCGTCTTCGGCAGCAACTTCCTCCGCAACGACTCGATCATGTCGGCCGAGGTGATCACCAGCCAGTCCGGCGGCGTCCGCATCAAGGGCGAAGTCAGCCAGCGCGACCCCTTCAACGGTGATGACGAAGCCGACGTCTTCGCGTTCGCCGTCAACGGCAACGAGACAATCAACTTCCAGGGCACCATCACCAACGGTGCGAACATCGGCGCCAATCCCGCGTCGCTCTACTTCCGCATCGTTGATGCCGATGGCGTCACCATCGCCGCGCCCGACCGTCCGACCCGTTCGGATCAGTTCGTCGCGACGAACATGAACTTCAAGCCCAACGCTCCGGGCGTCTACTACGTGGTGGTGATGGATCCCACGGGCATCACCGAGACCGGTGGTGGCGCAACCCCGTACACCCTCGCCATCTCGGGTCTTGCCACCGCAACGCTGGGTGCGTACCGCACCGGCGCCGGCCAGGGTCTGACCGATCGCGCCAGCGGCGAAGGCAGCTCGGTCACCGTCCTTTCGGGCAACATCGGTTCCGTCCGTCTGGGCACCGGCTACCTCGTCGGCAACGCCGAGACCGATCCCACCGAGATCTCCAACACCGTCCAGCCCGCCGATGACGCCATGTCGTGGCAGGGTGGTTCGATCTCGACCCCCGGCTCGATCTACAACATCACCACCGGATCAGACATCGGTCAGCCTGGTGCGAACACCACCGGCAACACCAACATCACCGTCACGATCGGTGGCGATCTGGGCAGCCTGGTCACGGGCATGTCGCCCCTCTTCGGCGCTGGCCAGGGCAGCGGCGAGGGCGACGTCAACTTCTTCACGCTCAATGTCGGCGGCCGCATCGGCACCATCGACATCCGCGGCGGCGTGGGCATGGATCAGGACAGCACCGATCCTCGCGCACCCGTCGGCCCCAACTCGCTCAACATCTTCACGGGACTCAACGGCAGCGGCGGCGACATCGGCTTCATCAAGGTCGGCTTCCATGTCGCCGGCGACTCGATGAATGTCACCACGCCCGGTGGCAGCACCATCGGTGCGCTGCTCGTCAGCCAGGCCGCGTACAACGATACCGGCGATCGATCAGGCATCTACCTTGGCGAACAGGGCATCCGTCTGAACACCGGCTCGGGTTCTGATGTTCGCTTCGCGGACGCACCCCGAATCGACCTTGCCAACAGCGTCGACGTGGTCTTCCCGCTCTTTGGCGGCACCGCGCTCGATCTCATCGACGACAGCGGTGCACGCGTCCAGGTCATCATCGACGGTCCCTTTGGTCAGCAGCTTGGTGAACTCATCGCTCTTCCCGTTGACGGATCACAGGGCGTCGTCATCGCGAGCATCAACGCCGACCTCACCAACGGACGCGTGCTGCGGATCTCCAGCTCAGGCACCTCCGGCGTGGTCGGCATCGGCCGCATGGTTCTCGCCGGAGACGGAACGTCGCAGATCGCGCTCTCCGGTGCGGTTGAAATCGATGTCTGGCGCATCATCGACAGCGGGCCCGGCGGCGGCTTTGCCAGCATCACGAACACGACCCCCAACGGTGACTTCGTCTCCATCGACGTCGCCGGACTGGGAACCCTCAATGTTGACGGTGACCTTGGTCGCACGCAGGTGCCGGCCTACGGCCCCCAGCTCATCGGTCCCCGACTGGGCGTCGCCACGACGCTTCAGGGCAACGTGGGCGATGCGCTGGGACTCCAGCCGGGTCTCTTCGATACTTCACTGGCTGCCAACAAGATCTATCGCGCCATCGGTGACTCGAACACCGACGAAGGACAGGCAGCACTCGACGACGTTGGTTCTCCGATCGACGGCGACCTCAACGGACTCGTGGTTCGCGTAGGAAATGTCCAGCAGGTTCGCGCCAAGGGCCGCCTGGGCGATGTGATCCTCCAGGGCAACGGCGCGGTGCTCCAGAACGCCACCGCCAACTACGACATCCTCAGCGCCTTTGGCGTCTTCGAAGGTCTGGTCGGCACGGTGTACGCGGCGAACATCGTCCGCGTCGATGTCGGCGACGGCATCGCCAAGCCCGATCCTTCCCCCATGTCCACGACCGGTATCTTCGCCGCGAACAACATCGGTGATGTCACCAGCGGTCGCCGCGATGGCACCGTTGTCATCTCCGGACCCATCAGTGCCTCCAACTCGCAGGCCGACAACATCGCTGGGGTTGCCGATGGCATCAACACCATCGTCTTCACCAACGCCCAGTTCCGCGGTGCCTACATCGGCTCGCAGGATCTGGACGGGTTCTGGTCGAGCTTCCTCTACGGCGATGACAACCGCAGCCGCGGCGACATCGGTGACGTCAGCATCACGGGCGGCACCTTCTTCACCAGCATCATCCGCGCTGGCGATGTGCGGACCATCCTCTTCACCAACGCCTTCTACGACGCATCGCGCATCCTCGCCACCGGCAATCTGGGCACCGTCACGGTGCAGGGGTTCCGCAACTCCACGCTCACCGGCAGCCTTGACGAGCTGAGCATCAACGACATCTCCGTCGCCGGCGATGTTGAACGCATCACCGCCGTCGGCGACATGAACGATCTGGTGGTCGATGTGGTCGGCCGCGTCCGCGGCGGCATCTTCGCCACCAACATCAGCCGCTCCGCGATCGATGTGGACAATCAGCTCCTCACGCTGACTGCCACCAACGCCATCCGCGCCACGTCCGTGAACGTCGGTGAAGTGCCCACCGTTCTGGCACGCGATTTCTACGCATCAACGTTCACCGCCTCGGGCGTCATCACGACCTTCACGGCCAGCAACGCGATCGTCAATACTCGCATCGAAGTCACCGGTCCCGCCGCGGGCATCGGAACCATCCTCGCGGCCAATGGCATCTCCGGTGCCATCGCCTCGAGCGGTCCCATCACCGCCATCACCTCGACGACGGGCGACATCAACGCCGACATCACCACCACGACGAGCCGCGGCAACGTCGGCACGATCACGGCCGGGCGCGACCTGGCCATCCGTTCCGATGTCAGCGGCAACATCGCTGGTCTGGTCGCTGGCCGCAACATCGGCACCGTCGGCGAGACGGGCGTGATTCTGGTGCGTGGCGATCTGGCCTCGCTGAGCATCCCGACGGGCAGCCTCTACAACGACATCCGTGTCGGCGGCGGCATCACCGCCGGCATCACGGTCGGCGGTGCGATTGTCAAGCCCGACAACAACCAGGTCTCCAACGGCTCGATCATCGCCTTCGGGGCGATCAAGGCCGTCGCGGTCACTGGCGATTTCGATGGTGACATCATCAGCCACACCGGCGGCATCACCTCGGTGCTGATCACCAACGGTTCGTTCCTCCCCGGCAACACGATCGCTGCCTACGACGGCAGCATCGGCAGCGTCTCCATCGTCAACGGCAACCTGTACGGCAACGTACACGCCGATTTCGACATCACGCTGCTGAGTGTCGCTGGTGCAGCCGACGGCATCTTCGGCGATGTGGGTGTCAATCCCACGTTGTCCGCCGCGGTGCGGTATGACGATCGTCGCAACCAGCTTCCTCCGGGTGTGAGCCAGAAGGTGGGGATCCAGGGTCCCGAGATCACCGCTGGCCGCAACATCGTCAAGTTCCAGGTTCTGGGCGGCAACGTCTACGAAGCCTCGGTCTTCGCGACCCGCGCCATCACCTCGATTGCCATCACCGGCAGCATCAGCAACGACACGCTGACGACGGGCACGGGCTCGTACTTCGCGGCGGGCGATTCGATCACTTCCATCACCGTCACTGGCACCGTCTCCAACGCGGCGTTTGTCGCCGGTCTGGTGGATCTTGGCGACGATGGCGTCCTGGGCGGAACTCTGCTCAAGGCCGACACGATCAAGTCGGGCAACATCGGGCTCGTTTCGGTGGGCGGTCGCGTGAGCGACTCGTACTTCGCCGCGGGCATGAATGCCGGTACCGACGGTGTGTACAACACCTCGGACGACACGACGGCTCTTGGCATCTCGACGGTCACGACGCTGACCTTCGGCTCGGTTGGTTCCAATGTGAGCGTCTTTGGCGACACGCTCTCCGCGGCTGTTTCTGCGGACACTCGCTTCACCAAGGGCGGGTTCAATGCTCCGCACAGCAACTCGCTGATCAACACCGCGGCATCGCTGCCGATCTCGGGCGGCGTCTCCTTCACGGCGGGCACGCGGACCTTCAATCTCACCGGCGGCGGGACGGTCACCGTCACGCTCGTTGGCCCCGGTACTGCCAACTTCGAAGCATCGACGAGCACGCTGCGTCTGCTCAACACGACGAGCGCTTCGAGCGTCTCCGTGTCGGCCAGCGCTGGCACGCTTGCGAGCTTCGACATTCTGGGTACGGATGATTCATCGCTCGCCACGCTGGCAGTCTCGGCCACCCTCACCGGTGACAGCGACATCGCCATCGACGGCGGCGTGACGACTCTCACCCTTGCTCGCGTCGAAGGCACCGGCAACATCTATGTCGGCGGCGACATCACGACCCTCACGGTCGCGGCGTTCGTCGGCGGCTTCATGGAGCTGCGTTCGGTCACCACGCTGACCATCAACGGTCAGTTCGGTGCGACCAACAGCCTGGTCTCGGGCGAAGCGATCATTCACGCTCTGTCCACGGGCGCCATCAGCATCACGGGCGCAGCCCGCGGCCTGCTGAGCGTCGATCGCGACACCACCAGCCTCTCAACCGGCCTGGTCGAGCGGTCGCTCTTCCGCTTCGGCAACAGCGTGGGGGCCATCACGGCTCCCAGCTTCCGTGCGACGATTGTCAGCGCGGGCGACTCGATCGGTGCCGTGGCGGTCACGGGTGACATGATCGATACCGCACTGGTCAGTGGCGTTGATCTGGGCGTCGACGCTTTCTACGGCGGCACCCGCGCCAACGCCGACGTTCTGAGCACCGGCACGATCGGTGCAGTCACGGTCGGCGGCAACTTCAACGAGTCGGACATCACCGCGGGTTACTACCGTGGCAACGATGGCTTCGTCGGGACCTCCGACGATACCGTCTCGGCTGGCCGCGGCAGCATCGCCTCGGTCACCATCGGCGGTTCCTCGGTGGGCTCCACCCGCAGCACCGAGTCGTATCGCATCGCCAGCAACGGCACGCTTGGCCCAATCCGGATCGGTGGTCTGGCCTTCAACGGAACACGCGGCAACTTCTCCAGCGAAGCTCCGCTGCTCACGCCCAACCCTGCCCGCGTCAACGAAATCATCCCGACGGTCAACAGCCGCATCTTCTCGGCCAGCATTGTCTTCAATCAGCCCATCGATTTCGCCACACTCAGCCCCTCACTCTCGGTCAGCGAAGTGCGCGGCGATGGCGATGTCGAGATCCGACTGATCGAAGGTGTCGACTACACGCTCTCGTACAACAACTCCACCAACACGGCCAACGTCACCTTCTCGCGTGCGATCTCTGAACGCAACCTCCCGACCGTTCCGGATCGTCCGGGCCCGGGCGTCTACCGCTTCACCATTGACGATTCACTCTTCCGCGCCCGTCTCATCGGCACCGGCCTTGACGGTGACTCGGATGGTTTTGCCACCAATGGTGATGACTTCAGCCAGGATGCGGTGGTCGGTGATGCCGGTGACAAGATCACCTCGGCGGTCACTCAGGTCCCCAAGCTCGTCAACGGCCAGAACACGCAGTATCGCGTCGATCTGTACGGAGCGACGAACCTCAACTTCGTCCTTGACAACAACCGCACTGCGGACAACCTCCCCGACGTCAACGCGACCTACACCCTGCGTGGCTTCATCGGCGATCACCCTGACAATGACACCAGCGTCTTCCGCTTCGCCGGCGACGTCGATGTCTACTCGATCACGCTGCAGGCGGGCCAGATTCTGCGCCTTGGCAAGATGCAGGGCACCGCTCCCCTTGCCCAGTTCGACCTCTACAACGCTGCCCTCACGGCACAGCCGCAGGTCGGCGGCATCACCGCATCGGTCAACACCCTGCCGCCCCCGGCGGCACTGACGACCGACGTCACCTTCGCCCGCACTTACCTGATCCAGCAGACCGGTACCTATTACCTGGTCGTCGGCAACGCCGGCACGCTGGATGACGCGTCGGTCCAGAATCCGGATCAGTTCCCGCTGCAGGTGGGCGACTACAACTTCACCATCAATGTCTTCGATGACGGCGACAGCGGCTTTACCAGCACGACCAATGCGGGCGACGGCTCGGCAGTGGTCAATGCACCCGCCGCGTCTGACTTCGCGGGTCTGGACGGCATCCTGGGCACCAGCGATGACGTCAAGTCGATCGTGACCAACGGATTCAGCTTCACTCGCAACGCCACGACCGGTCTGATCTCGGGCAACAACGGAAACGGCATCGTTTCCACCCGCGACAGCAACAACCGTCTGGTTTCGACCATCGATGCAGCCATCGGTCCGGCGGGCCATGCCGGTGTGCCCAACTCGATCATCGCTTCCGATGTCGACGTCTTCCATCTCAACAACCGCCAGGCGATCGCCGCGGGCACCAAGCTCCGCGTCACGATCAAGCTCACGCAGTTCGGTGCTGACCTTGGCAGCGCTTCGCCGCAGACCTTCTCCGACAACCGCGGCTCGGTCCAGTTCGGCATCTTCGATACGACCGCCTCGGTCGCGATCGACGACGCTTCGCTGGTCTTCAGTGCCAGCGACTTCCTCCCCTACGGCGGCACGCCCAACACGACGATCGCCGACAACGGCACCAACAAGTACGGGTACGACGCCAACGGTGACTTCTTCGCTGAGTTCATCGTTCCCGAGCGTCAGGGCAGCATCGGTCAGGCCGGCACGTTCGCGGCCTACCTCCAGGGAGTCTACAACACCGACTACCAGATCGAAGTCGTCACCGACGGCTCGGGCACCTACACGGCCCAGACTCAGAACGTCTTCATCGAAACCAACGGTGGTGAGATCAACTGGCTGCAGGTTGGTGGCGTGACCTCCGAGCTGGGTGCATTCAACCTCAAGACTCTCGGGTACACCGGCACGATCGGCAACCTGTCGGTCGAAGATTACTTCACATCCAACCTCGTCGCTTCCCTCAACACGCTCTATCAGGGAGCGGGCTACGACGTGCGGTTCTCGACCAACTCCGCGGACTTCGAGTTCCAGCCCTTCTCGACGGTCTACCTCAGCGGTACCGCTGATCCGGTCTTTGCTCTCTACAACTCCTTCGCGGGCTCCTTCAACTTCGACATTCTCTCGGCGGCCTTCCGTTCGAGCCAGCCCTACGGCTTCTCACAGCACGTCGATCCGTTCAACACCGACCTCGAAGACGATGCCGCTGTCTTCGTGCCGACCTTCGCCATCCAGGGCTTCGGCCCCGGCCAGACCGGTCTGGACAGCCTCACGCAGTCCGTCACCGGCGCCATCGCTCGCCGCGTGGGCGAACTGGTTGGCCTGCGGGTCACGGTCGACAACGGCGACGCGGCGACCAGCTTCGATCCGATGGCATCCGACTCGCCCGAGTCGCTGCCCGGCTCAGGCCGTGCCTACTCGCTGAGCAACGCCCGTCGTCGCCTCTCAACCGGCTTCGACACCATCAGCAACACCAACTTCTATCTGGGCAACCAGAATGCGGTGTCGCTGCTTGATCAGGTGCTCGCCCGTCGCTGAGTGGACGGTGTGAGTCAGGTTCGGTTCGAATGAAGTTCAGACCTCTCAGGCCCGGGGCAATGCTCCGGGCCTTTTCCTTGCAGCCATCGCGAGCATCATGGCACCCCGGGGCGATCAACGTGCGGTGACACGTGGTGATCGATCCCCCTTCGACACGTCAGCATCGGGCAGCGCCGCGTGGCGAGCCCGACGGCGGGTCAGCGATCCAGTTGCTGTGGCGCGGCGGGTGGAGCCTTGCCGAGAGCTTCCTGAGCCCGTGCCAGAAGCTCCACGGCATCGGTGGTGTAGACATGGTCACTGCCGCGTGCCTTCGTGCAGTTCTCGACCGCTTCAGTGAGCACCTCGAATGCCCTCTGGTACTGCTGGTTCGCCAGCAAGGCACGCCCAAGGGCAAGCTGCGCCCGCAGGAAGTACTGGCTGGTGATGGCGAAGGTGCCCGCAGTAGCCCACAGCTCGTTTGCAAGCACCATGGAACGCGGCGGGTCGCGATCCGACAGAAGCGAGACAAACTCGATGGAGCAGTGAATGGTTCCAAGGTGCGTCTTGCCCACCAGACGCTCGTAGCGAGGAACCACATCTTCGTACGTGGCGAGCGCCAGATCAAGCTGCCCGGCCTTGCGGAGCACCCACCCCAGCGCCTGAATCGCGTTCAGCGTCGAGATGTCATCGCCGCCCAGATTCGCCGTGTTGAGCGCGATGATCTCCCTCTGCGCCTCAATGGCTCGCTCATACGCTCCATCCTCAACGCTGAAACTCACGATGCTGTTGAGTGCACCCTGGTGATCGGCCCCGACGTTGTATCGCAGGCGGCGATAGCCCCACACCACCCGCTCAAGCAGTTCGAGCGCTTCAGCCCGCTTGCCATCGCGATTGAGCTGACCCGCGATGGCGGTCTGGGCACGCAGCATGTCCGGGCTTTCACTGCCCGGAGGTTCGTTGAGCGTTCTGGCCACCTGTTCAAAGAGCACGACCGCCGCGGCGTTCTTGCCTTCAACCGCCAGCAGTTCTGCCTGCTGACGCAACGTCGCCACCGTATCGCGGTGGGTCGGGCCCAGCAGATCTCGCCGGATCGCCATGGCACGGTCAAGCTGAATCCTGGCCAATGCGAAATTGCCCGAGCCGACCGCCGCCTGCCCGAGGAAATGCCTCACCGAGGCTTCAACCAGCGGTCGATCGTTGAACGTGAGGCCCGCACGGTCCGCCGCGAGCGAGATGGCATCAGCGATGGTGAAATCCGCCTTGCCCTTGAGACCACGGGTTGAGTTGAACGTTCTCGCGATGAACTGATTCATCGTTTCGACCACTTCGCGGGCTGCAACCGCGGCGTCGCGCTGTCGCGAAGCCTCCACCTGCGCCACGAGCGCCCGGTCTCGTTCCACCTTGAGCCGCATCACGAAGCCGATGGTGCCCACCGTCAGGGCAAGCCCCGCAGCGATGCCCACCGTGCTCGCCAGACGGTTGCGCTGATGCCAGAGCCACACAGAGCCCGCCATGCCCACGCGGTGAACACTCACCGGGCGGTGATCGAGGAACGCCTCAAGATCCGCCGCGAGGCGTTCGGCGGATTCGTACCGGCCCTGGGGTGCAAACGCGGTTGCATGGTCACAGATGCTCGCGAGCGCGGCGGGGACAGTCGGTACCGCACCCTTCAGGGGTCCCAGCGGCTGGGTCCGCACCATCGTCAGGATCTCCGCCCTGGCCTGATCGCTCTCGGCGACCGATGCCGCGAACGGAGGCTCGCCCGACAGAAGTGCCCGCAGTGTCGCTCCCAGCGAGTACACATCCGACAGCGGCGTCGCACCCTGCCCCATCGCCACCTCCGGCGCCATGTAGGCGGGCGTGCCCGCGATGCGATGTCGAGTGGCCTGTGCGTCCTGAGGCTGGAGCGGACGGCTGACGGACAGTCCGAAATCGGCCAGAAGCGGTCGTCCATCGACTCCAAGCAGGATGTTGGCGGGTTTGATGTCCCGGTGCGTGATGCCCCGTGCGTGCGCCATCGCGACACCCCGGGCAATCTGCGCGATCAGCATCGCTGCGTCTCTTGCGCCAAGCCGCCCGCGACTCAGGCGATCTTCAAGGCTGGTCGCGTCCGCCTGCTGTTGGGTCTTGCTTCGGATCGGTCCGATCAGTTGGGAATCAATGAACCCCTCGCCGGTCGCCGCGAACTGCCCGGCTTCATGCACCCGCACGATCGCCGGATGATCCAGAGCCGCGGCGGCCCGTGCCTCCACGAGCACCTGCTCCAGGCCCTTGTCCTTGTCCAGGACGCTGCCCCTGAGAATCTTCAGTGCCACATGGCGTTCAAGCGTCGTATCGAACGCCTGCCACGCCTCGCCGAAGGCGCCTGCTCCGAGTGGGCACTCCAGCACATACTTGCCAAGACGAGTTCCCGGCTCCCGTTCAGGCGGCAGGGCTTCCGGCGTGCAATCGTGCAGCACGCCGAAGATCGACAGCACCTGTTCAACATGCGATGACTGATCGCCGAAGCGGGAGTGGAGCTCCTCTCGCAGGTGCGAGACCGGCTCCTCCGCACGTGCAACGACTTCAACCATCAGCAACGCGCGGCAGGCCGCTCCCAGTTCCCGAAGCGAAGGATTCGCGGCCTGATAGGCCTCCAGCGTCGAAGGCATTGACCGGGCACGCCGGTTCTCTGCATCGAGCGTCAGTGCATCTGCAGCGGTCTGTTCGTCGCCTTCGCAGGCGATCCGGACGATCTCGTCGATCGAAGGAGGGGGATCACGCAGCCACGCCGCGGCGACCCTTCCGCACACATCCGGGAGTTCATGCAGTTCATCACCGCTCACTCTGCTGCTCCGTGTCGCGACCACTGATGGTGCTGAAGGATCCGCGAGGGCTGGGCCAGCAGGCCCCGCCGACGCTCTGTGCATCGGATCATACCCGGTGTTTCCTGTCCGCCCTGAACAGGTTCGATCATGGATCGGCCTTGCCCACGCCGCGTTGGATGTCCGAGAATGAAAAAGGGGCACCCTTGCGGGTGCCCCTGAAGAGGTTACGTGAATGATGGTGCCCTTGGGGGGCTGCTCCGATCAGCAGCCGCCGGCTTCCCACGCAGCAAAGAAGATGTCGATGTCCGAACCATCGACGCCGCCGTCGAGGTTCACATCGGCGCACGGCAGGCCATTTTCCCAGTCCGTGAAGAAGACGCCAACGTCGTCACCATCGACGCCGCCATCCTGATTGAAGTCCGCGGCACAGGGAGGACAGCTGCTGCACGAACTCTGCTGCGAGGTGGAGAGGAGCGTGAAGGAGCGGATGTTGCCCACATCCTGACCCACAAAGTCGCTGACTGTGAGGGTCCATGTGCCCGAGAGCGGCTGGCCATCAAAGGCGCTGAGCGGTGTGAGGGGCTGGTAGGCGCCAGCGGCGATGGGACTGCCCGCCGCGGCTCCGGCGACGAACGTTGTGGCCGCCAGGTCAGAGAAGATGTAGTCGCCATCGAGATCGTTGCCAACCCCGGTGCGATTCATGAGCAGGATGGAGGTGCTGCCGTTGCTCAGGGTCGCGGTGAGATCGCCGACGAATGTGTGGTCAAGGCCCACACGGATCGCGAGCGTGTCGACCGTGCCAGCGCCGGGTCCGACGACAACCGTCGAGGTCGCAACGCCGGGATTGGGGTTGACAAAGTCGGGGATCGCAATCGGGAAGGTGTCGGCGGATGCAAACGCATCGGTGTAGGACGCGCCGGTGCACGCAATGCCGTCGCCGGCATAGGTGCCGCCTGCGAGTTCGCACGCCGAAAGAGTCAACTGCTCACAGCCGGTGGGCAGGCAGCATGCGCCCACCGCCACACAGGTGATGGTGGGGGTGCAGGCAACCAGATCTGAGGTGTAGAGAATGCTGAACGCGCCGGTGCTGGTGGTGAAGCCGTGTACCAGGAGGTAGTAGTCTGCGCCGGCCTGGGTGCAGAAGGTCACGCTGGAGCTCAGGCCGCAGGTGTCATCGTTGCCGGTCACACAGGTGAGCCCGGTCGGCGAACCGCAGTAGGCCGAGAGGCGGGTGTCATACGAGCTGCCGCAGAGCGCCACGGTCGCGGTATTGCCATCGCCCGTGATGCGGTACCAGACACCTCCGGCGGAGATGGTCTGGCTGCTGCACACGACCTGATCGGAGTCGATCGTCGCGGCACAGGTGTTGCCGCTTTCAGCGACACCCAGACTCAGGGCGATGGCACCGCTGACCGTGTCGTTGGCGGGAGCGACCGAGCCGATGCTCAACGCCGCGGCGTTGCTTGTGATCGTGCCGCATGAACCCGAGACGGTGCAGGTGTAGGAGCCAGCATCGGTGGCCGACGCGGCGTTGATGGAGTAGGTGGCTGCGGTGGCGCCGGAGATCGGGCTGGTGTTGAAGTTCCACTGATAGCCGCTGGCACCCGTGGCGGTCACGGAGAAGGTTGCCGGCTGGCCGGGGCAGACGTCGATGCTCTGGGGTTGCTGGGTGATCTCAATGCCGCCGCCGATCGACAGCGTGGCGGCATTTGATGTGACCGATCCGCAGGAGTTGGTGACGATGCAGTCGTACGACGCGGCATCACCGGCCGACACGGAAGGAATGGTGTAGGTAGCAGCGTTGGCGCCGCCGATGGGCGTCGTGTTGCGACGCCACTGGAAGGTGGGCGTCGGCGTGCCCGAGGCCACGACCGTGAAGCTCGCGCTGCCGCCGATGCACGAGGATGTGGACACGGGCTGCCCGGTGATCGAAGCAGGCGTGTTCACCGTGAGCGTCGCGGCGGTGCTGGTCACCGAGCCGCAGCTGTTGGTCACCACGCAGTCGTACGAACCGGTGTTGCCCGTCGAGACGCTCGGAATGGTGTAGCTGGAGGAAGTGGCTCCGCCGATGGGATTGGTGTTGAATCGCCACTGATAGGTCGGCGCTGGAGAACCCGTGGCGCTGACCGCAAAGGTGGTGGAGGCTCCCTGGCAGAGGGTGCGGTTGGAGGGTGAAGACCCGATCGAGACGGGGGTGTTGACCGTCAGCGTTGCGGCAGTGGAATCCACGCTGCCGCACGAGCTGGTGGCCCGACAGAAGTAGGTGGTGGCGTCACCAGCTGTCACCGAAGGAATGGTGTACGTCGGACCCGTGGCTCCAGGGATGAGCGTCGAGTTCTTGTACCAGGTGTAGGTCGGAGTGGGGGTTCCGGACGCCGCCGCGGTGAAGCTCGCGCTGCCACCGATGCAGGCAATGGTCGACGCGGGATTCGAACTGAATGCCGGCCCCGTGCAGCCGCTGGCCGGTGGGTCGCAGGTGGGGGAGGTCGTCGTCGTGAACAGAAGCGAGAAGGCCCGGATGCTTCCGGTGTCAACGCCCGCGCCGTCCACTGCTTTGAGAATCCAGTTGCCGTTGGCGCTCTGGCCGTTGAAGGCCGCGAGGGGCGAGTTGGGCGTGTAGCTGCCGCTGTAGGGGTTGCCCGCCGCGGTGATGGACTGAATGCCCGTCGACGCGGCGTCATCGAACACGGTCGAGCAGAAGTTGTTGCCGCCAGCGCCAGCCCGGCTGACCAGCGTCACGATCGTGCCCGCCGGGCTCTGAAGCGTGATGGTGAGGTCACCGACGTACGTATGGTCCAGACCGACGGTCGTCGAACCAACCGTGGCATTGCATGAGCTTCCGTCGAAACGGAACCGAAGGTTCGTGATCGCCGTGGAAACACCTGAGACCGGCAAGGTCACCGAGGCGCCCGTGGCGCTGGCATCGGGAATCGCCACCGCCGGGCCGGTGTACGCGAACGTCGTGCCCGTAAGGCCGGTGGGAAGCGAGAAGGAGTAGGTTCCCGGGCCCTGAGCCGAGGTGAGGTTGAGCGTCAGAAGAATCGGCGACCCGCACGGATGTGATGGGCTCACGTTGAGCACAAAGGGTGTGGCGTTGCTTGCAGTGCCTCCCGCACCGGCGAGATTGGCGTAGGTCGAAGCTGCAGTCGTCACGCTGACTGTGGGGGTGTTCGAGACCAGTGTGCCGTTCACGCCCGTCGCAGCCGACGGACCATTGTTCACGACCGGGACGGTCACGCGAATCGCGGATTCACCTGGATCGATCCGGGTGTTGTTGTTGCCGTTGCCCGTTGCATCAGAAATGGTGTTCGCGCCCGTGCCGTTGAGCACGATGCCAGTCTGAGTCATGTTCGACACCACCAGGGCGTAATCCTGATCGGTTGCATCGGCATTGCCCGGAACGCCATCGCCCGCGACGTTGCCCGCCGTGACCGTCACCGAGATCGGACCGGTCGTGCCTGCTGGCAGGAAGACGCACTCGTAGTTGTTGCGCGTGTCGGCCACGCCGCCGGTCACCGAGTTCGCGCCCGTGAAGACGTTGCCCCGATAGGTGATGCCGTTGACGGTGACAGTCAGGTTGAGATCGTTGACCCAGGCGTTGCCACCAGTGCTGCCCGCCGCGTCGGTCCATACCAGGGCGACGCGGATCGGCTTGGTCGAATCGGCAATCGAACCGCCGATTGTGCGACTCTCACCCGTGGCGCCCAGAACCTGCGTCTGATCCACCAGCGCGCGGTTGGCCGACCCGTTGAAGGCCGAATCCATGTCGGTGAACCCATACCCCTGGGCCGCCTGCGGCAGATTGCCGCCCGTGGCGCCAAGGTACCGCGCCGTATGAATGATGTACGCCTTCGTCAGCGCCGGACTCGGACGCGCGATCCCATGCACGCGGCTCAGATAGTTCCACGTCAGCGACGCCATCCCCGCCACCGCCGGCGTCGAGTGGCTCGTGCCCGAGGAACGGGCATAGACCGTCTGACTCGCCGGCCAGTACTGGTCGCATACGCCCCCGCCCGTGTATCCCGCCGCCGGGTTTGCCGTGCCCGCAATGTGCGTGCCCGGTGCCACGATCTCGGGCTTGGCACGGCCATCCGTACACGGCCCGCGGCTTGAGAACCCGACGATCTGCTGAATGTTGTCGGCCTCCGCCGCGGTCGTGCCGCAGCCATCGGTGCCGCTGTTGTCAGTGTCCTCGGAGGCACCGACCGTCAGCACGTTCTTGGCCGTGCCGGGTGAACCGATCGTCGTCGCTCCCGCACCGGAGTTGCCCGCCGAGAAGATGAAGAAGAGCTGCTGATTGCCCGCGGCGGTCGTGCTCGCGTCGCGCGTGCCCCGGTCATAGGCCTGAGCCGCGGCGGTGTAGGTGCCACCCACGGCAGCGCCCCACGAGTTGGTGCTCATGTCGGCACCCTGATTCCACGTGTACTGAATCAGTCCCGCATCGGTGCCACCCGCGCCGCCGATGCTGTACGCACCCGCGTTGGTGAAGATCTTCACCGCGGCAATTCGCCCATGCGGATTGATGCCCATGCCACGCAGGTACGCGCCATCGAGCAGGCCAACGCCCACGTCGTAGCCCATCGCGATGCTCGCATTGATGTGGCCGTGACCGGAAAGACCCGAGCCGCTGGCGTCGGAAGTCGCATTGAGGTTGGAGGTGATGCGCGTCGCGCCCGCCGCGGCACCCGTCAGACGCAGCGTCCGATCCAGCGGTGTGGTCGAGCCATTATCCACGCCGCCATCGACCACCGAGAGCACCGGGTACGAGGCGGGGGTGGCCGGGAAGCCGCGTCCATTGAGCCACGCCAGGTAGCCGGCTCCGGAGGGGCCAGTGCCGCCGGCATTCAAGTTGCCAGCCATGACCTGTGCCTGGCGTTCGCTGTTCATCGTCGGCTCGATGTGCGGCTCGACGTTCACCACGTGATCCATCGCCGCGATGACCGCAAGTGCCGGTGCAGGGACGCGGATGGTCATGTTGGTGTACAGGCCATCGAGCACGCTGTGCGGTTCGGCGATGATGCTGCTGGCAAAGGCCAGTACCTGTTCGGATGCATCGATGGCCTTCGCTTCGTCAGCCGGTGCGTTGTAGACCTGCACCGTCACTTCGACATCGCCCACGGTGCCCATGCGGGCGTCGAGCATCGGAGAGAGCGCATCATCCGGCGTGAAATCATCGAAGAACTGAAGGAGCTGGCCTTCGCCAACGCTGGCGACCAGTTCGTTGCGCTGTTGCTGCGTCTGCGTCCAGACGATGTAGGCATTCTGCGGGATGTAGTGCACGAGCCGCGTGCCGTTGCGAGTGAGCAGTTCCAGCTGCGCATCGGTCACTGGTCCGGCGAACTGCACCAGGCCCAGATGACGCTGGGGGAGCGTGCGGCTGGCACCGGCGACGTTGGGCGTGCGTGAACCGCTCCGCGAATCCAGTTCGACTCGGCGGAGCATGATGCGGTCGTAGTCGGCACGCACCGTGACTCCATCGATGGCATTGGCCATCTCGGCCATCGAGGCATCGATGCGATAGACGCTGAAGGAGCCAAAGTCGCCCACCAGCGACGCGCCCGCCGCGGCTGGGGAGGCAAGGAACGTGCGCAATGCCGCGAGATCAACATCGACCTTGGTCGTGCCCGAGAGTTCGGCGGGTGTGGTGGTCGCCGATTTCTGGTCACCGCTGATGATGGTCTGGGCACCAGCGCCGGGAACGGCGGCGGCGATCGCGGCCACGAAGAGGCCGCTGCGGAGCGCGGCACGTACTTCGACGACAGACCTGCACCATCCCGCCACCGCGGCCAGGAGGCGTCCGGATGTTCCGGTCGCCTTGATCACACTCGTCCGGTCACTGCATTGCATGAAGAGCTCCAGTATCTTCCCATGAACGAAGAGTCCCCGCGGGTGAAGCGTGCGGGGAGCACACAGATGGCATGCGAGCTGATGCTGGCTGAGGCAGAGCGGTCTGCGCCAGCGTGCATCGGGTCGCGCTGACCCCAGAACGGGGTCAGTCGGCAGTATACCGAATTCTGGTGGCGTTTGGAAGGGAGAACTGCGAGGGGCCCTTCGATATGGTGGGATCATGCCGCGTCGTCCGGATAATCCGACTCTTCGGGCCGAAATGGTCGGCTGGATCGACACCCGGATCGAGCAACTCCACTCGCCCATTGCACGCATCGTGCCGGGTTTTCCCTGAGTCTGCCCGAAGGGGTCGCCAGTGGCGTGCCCTGATACGAATCTTTCGCAGCTCTCGCGGCAGCGTCCGTGCTCGATCGTGCTCAGCAGCCGCCAGCCGACCAGACCAGGAAGAAGGCTTCGACATCACCGCCATCGACTCCGCCATCGGTATTGACATCGGCGCTGAAGAGCCCCGCTTCCCAGGCCAGGAAGAAGGCCTCGATGTCGGCACCATCGACGCCGCCATCCTGATTGAAGTCCGCGGCACAGGTGGCCGGTTCCAGAAGGAAGGCGCGGGGCACGCCAAGGTAGATGCCGGTGCCCGCGATCTGACCCGCATCATTGATCGCCGCGGCGGACTCAAGCGTCCATCCCGTGGGCAGATCGCTCACCAGGAGATTCAAGTCCAGCACCTGGCCGCCCCGGTAGAGCACGGCATGGAAGTCACTGCTGCCCACAACATCCAGCGACGCATTGATGCTCTGGGCGAAGCTCGAGGTGCCGGGGCGCAGCACGCCCAGATCGGAGCGGCTGATGACATTCCCTGCCGCGTTGATGCGCCAGAGTGTGGCGTGACGCAACCCATCGGTTGAACTGATCGAGTATCCGACGACGGACGATTCACTGGTGGTGAGCGAGGCGTGGGAGGCGTGTGCCTGGCCGCTGGCACCTCCCAGTGTTCCAAGATCCAGCACGCGCGTGGTGCTGGTCCAGATGCATGGGCGCGATGCGCCCTCATTGGCCGTGGTGGCACTTCCCACCACACGGCCAAGATCGTCGATGCCCAGCGCCTGCGAGGTGCGGCCACCCAGACCAGGAAGCGTTGTCAGTGTGCTGCCGCGGTACAGGCACGCCAGCGGAAGGGTAAGCCCATCGCTGGCCAGGGTTCTGGTCGAGCCGGCGATGTCGCCCGAGGCGTTGGCGCTGCGGGCTGCAAATGGCCCCAGAAGTGTCGGCCCGGAGGCATCCAAGCGGAAGGCGGAGAGGCCCATGGCGCCGAGCGTGTAGGAAGTTCCGATGGGCCGGCCTGCAGCATCGAAGGCAAAGACTACGTGCTCGCGTTCGGTGCTCAACTGTGGAAGCTGCAGTGGGGTTCCATCAGAGGGGAAGAGCACCGGGCGGAAGTGTGAATCGCTGAGAGTGACGGTGCCGCCGACAGCTCCGGCCTGGCTGATGGCAAAGGCGTTGGATTGGCCGCCCACAGCGCCAAGATCGATCATTCGATACGACTGTGCGCATGCGAGGGAAGCCAGGAGCGACGGGACGAACAGCACGGGGGCAAGCATCAAGGGTGCCTTGTTCATGGTGAGTCTCCAGGGCGATGATCAGTTCTCAACCTTGTGGAAGAAGGGCTGCGTTGGGGTTGTGATGTGGCAGACGGTGCAGTCGCTGATCTTGCCGGCGTGGCCTTGGAGGCGGATGGCCTGTGCGTTGTCCGCCGCGGTGCGAGCAGGGCCCATGGCGTGCGGGCTGCCGTGGCAGGTCATGCATTGCACGCCCTTGTGGCCTACTGAGTTGCGGTAGAGCTGTCCGGGCTGTTCGAACTCAAAGCCTTGGCGCTGGTGGCAGCTGGCGCAGCTGGGCTGATCGAGCCACGGGCGACGCGAGGGGTTGCCGACCGCGAGCATGGACCCGTGGCAATCGGTGCAGGTCATGCCACGTTCGGCGTGGACATCGCGAAGACAGTCGGTGCGCTCACCGGGGTGGCAGGCGTAGCAGTTGTTGGCCATGTTCACCATGCCCATGCGAGGTGCGTGTGCGTTGTGCATCGCCGCGGAGAGGCTGGAGACTCCGGGCGTTCCGGGAGCTCCCAGAGCGTTGTCTGAGTGGCATGCGGCACAGGTGACGGGCTGGTGCGCTTCCAGCTGCGTGCCGTGCAGCCGATCGTGCGATTTGAGAATGCTGGTGGCGGTTGATTCACCTGGCGTGTTGTGGCAGAGGTTGCACGACATTTCCCAGGAGACGGGCACCACGGCCTGGGTCTGGGCGATGACGACGCCTCGGTCGTTCTTTGCCGTGATGAGCGCGAGCGGATAGGGGTTCTCCCGTCCGTCATCATCGACTGGTGTGACAGGAATGCCCGTGGCCTCATAGTCCATGCGGCCTGTCTGATAGGCCATGGTCCCGCTCATCCCGAAGCCCGCCACGCCCATGTCCGGCGGCACGTTGGCGCCCAGCAGTGCCGGGGCATACTTCCAGAAGTTGCATTTGTCGGAGGAGTGCGTGTTCGTCGGGAGCTCGAACGTCACGGTGGCGTCGCCGCCTTGCACGATTTCGGGCTCGATGCCGCGGCGGATCACCTGCGCATGCAGCGTGTTGTACGGCGGCAGAATCATCATCTGCGAGAAGTCGCTTTGCATGCAGTGCATGCCAAGGTCGTTGTAGCCAACGACGATGTGCGTGCCCGTCAGATCCGGAGCACGCATCCCGGCGAGCAACCCGCCCCCGATGCATGCAAGCAGCGCCGCCGCCGCGGCGACACCGAACAACCGACGCCGTTGAAGCGAACTCATGATCGACTCCCTCTGGCAAACCTCTTCTCGTGGCCTGCGGTCCGGCGCGAGGTGGCATGGACCGATGAGGCGCCCGACATGGCGCCCGCTCTCTACGAGGGGCCAGTGCGCGATTACGTTCCGAATGCCTCTGGTTTTCCACGAATATCCTGAACTGAGACTCAGGATCACCACGCCTGAAGGCGTGGCCTATGAGCGAGCAAGCCCGCTGAAGCGGGCTGAAGAGGCTACTTACCGTGTTTTCAGGCCGCTTCAGCGGCCTTTCCCGCTTGTAGGCCACCGCTTCCGCGGTGGTGCTTGATCACATCATCCACAACGCCGAAATCGGCATCGCCGCCAACGTCGGATCAAACATCACCGTCTCCGCCCCATCGTGCAGCACAATCCCCCGCACGAACTTGTCTCCCGCGGCTTCCTTCAGCGCACGAAGCCCACGAAAATCGTCCGCCCCGACACTCGCCGATGATTTGACCTCAATGCCCACCACACGCCCCGCGGCATCTTCCAGCACACCACGCCTGAAGGCGTGGCCTACGAGCGAGCAAGCCCGCTGAAGCGGGCTGAAGAGCCGACATGCAGTGTTTTCAGGCCGCTTCAGCGGCCTTTCCCGCTTGTAGGCCACCGCTTCAGCGGTGGTACGGCTGCATATTCCGCTTGACCAAGGATCAAAATTGGCCACCTGCTGGTTGATTTTCAGCCACCCGGTGGCTGATTTTCATCCACTGCATGGTTGAATTTCAGCCACCAAGTGGTTGATTTTCACAAAAGAACGCGACCCATGGAATGGGCCCCCTCTCAAACGGGGCACACTTCATGGGTCGCTTGGTGTTGCGGTCAGGAATATGTCAGGGTCTGGCGATTGAGCCCAAACCCCGCGGTGCTCAGCTCACGCCCACGCTGGTGCGTGATTCGCTGAGCAGGCGACGCAGCACGGTCTGCAGCACGCCGCCGTTGCGGTAGTACTCAGCTTCGACGGGCGTATCGATGCGGCAGCGGGTCGTGAAGTTCACCTTAGTGCCATCGGCCTTGGTGGCCGTCACCTTCACTTCGCAGCGAGGCTCAACGAGACCTTCTGCCGTGGCGGGCAGATCGATATCGAAGACTTCCTCGCCGGTGAGGCCAAGTGATGCCGCGGACTGGCCTTCGGCAAAGCACAGGGGCAGCACGCCCATGCCCACCAGGTTGGAACGGTGGATGCGCTCGAAGCTCTCGGAGATGACCGCACGAACGCCCAGCAGCAGCGTGCCCTTGGCCGCCCAGTCGCGGCTTGAGCCCATGCCGTAGTCCTTGCCTGCCAGCACCACCAGGGGCGTGCCTTCGGCCTTGTAGTTCACGCTGGCGTTGTAGATGAAGTCGATCTTGCCGGCGCCCTTCTTGGAAAGGTCCTTGGTCCAGCCGCCTTCCTTGATCTTGCCAGTGGTGGGGTCCTTGGCCAGTGCGTTCTTCACGCGGACGTTGGCGAAGGTGCCGCGGGTCATCACGCGGTCATTGCCGCGGCGGCTGCCGTAGCTGTTGAAGTCCGACTTCTTCACACCCAGGCTCTTGAGGTACTCACCGCCGGGCGTGGGCTCGGAGATGTCGCCTGCGGGTGAGATGTGGTCGGTGGTGACGCTGTCGCCGACGAAGGCAAGAACGCGTGCGCCCTTGATCGCCGCGGGAACGCCGGGCTTCTCAGTGAGCGTCTCGAAGTAGGGGGGATTCTGAATGTAGGTGGACGAAGCGTTCCAGTTGTAGAGGTCGCTCTTGGAGACGGGCACCTTGTTCCAGGTTTCGTTGCCCGTGAAGACGTTGCCGTACATCCGCTTGAACTGATCGGCGGAGAGGCACAGGGCCTTGGTGTCCATCACTTCCTTCTGCGTGGGCCAGATGTCCTTGAGGTACACCGGCTTGCCATCCTTGCTCGTGCCCAGGGGCTCGGTGGCAAGGTCGATGCCCACGCTGCCAGCGATGGCATACGCCACGCACAGCGGGGGGCTTGCCAGGAAGTTGGCCTTCACGCTGGGGTGCACGCGGCCTTCAAAGTTGCGGTTGCCCGAGAGCACGCTGGCCACGCACAGATCGCCTTCCTTGATCGCTGCTTCGACTTCTTCGGGCAGCGGGCCGCTGTTGCCGATGCAGGTGGTGCAGCCGTAGCCGACGGTGTTGAAGCCGATGGCATCAAGGTCTTCGGAGAGCTTCGCAGCGTCGAGATATTCGGTGACGACCTTGCTGCCGGGCGCGAGGCTCGTCTTCACCCAAGGCTTGCGGGTGAGGCCAAGGGCGCGAGCCTTGCGCGCCACCAGACCCGCGGCGATGAGCACATCGGGATTGCTGGTGTTCGTGCACGACGTGATCGCGGCGATGACGACTGCGCCGTGACTGATCTTGCTCGAAGTGCCATCGGTGTGCTTGACGGTGCCGGCGGCGCCCAGGATCTTGTCTGCCGCCATGCCAAAGCCGCTGTTGCCCATCGGGGCTGCCATCGACTTGAAGAACTCCTGCTTGATGTTCTTGAGTTCGATGCGATCCTGCGGGCGCTTGGGGCCGGCGAGGCTGGGCTGAATCGTCGAGAGATCAAGCTCAAGCGTGTCGGTGAACTCAGGGTCGGGCGTACCGGCCTGCCACCAGAGCATGTTGGCCTTGCAGTACTTCTCGACCAGCTCGATGGTCTCGGCATCGCGGCCGGTGAACTTGAGATACTCAAGCGTCACCTGATCGACGGGGAAGAAGCCCACGGTCGCGCCGTATTCGGGGGCCATGTTCGCGATGGTGGCGCGGTCGGGCACGCTGAGTGCTGCGATGCCGTCGCCGAAGAACTCGACGAACTTGTCGACGACGCCCTTCTTGCGGAGGATCTGCGTGACGGTGAGCACGAGGTCAGTGGCGGTCGTGCCTTCGGGGAGCTTGCCCTTGAGCTTGAAGCCGATGACATCGGGCGTGAGCATGTAGATCGGCTGGCCGAGCATGACGGCTTCTGCTTCGATGCCGCCAACGCCCCAGCCCACGACACCGAGACCGTTGATCATCGTGGTGTGGCTGTCGGTGCCGACGCACGAATCGGGATAGGCCGTCGTCTCGCCGTTGCCGTCCTTTGTCCAGACCGTGCGAGCGAGATACTCAAGGTTCACCTGATGCACGATGCCCGTTGCGGGCGGCACTGCGCGGAAGTTCGAGAGCGACTGCTGGCCCCACTTGAGGAACTCGTAGCGCTCGTTGTTGCGCTCGAACTCCTTCTGCGAGTTGATCGTGAGTGCGGTCTTGCTGGCGAAGGCATCGACCTGCACGCTGTGGTCGATGACAAGGTCGCAGGGAACCAGCGGGTTGATCGCATTGGGGTCGCCGCCGAGCTTCTTCATCGCATCGCGCATCGCGGCAAGATCCACCACGCACGGCACACCCGTGAAGTCCTGCAGCACCACACGCGCGGGCATGAAGGGAATCTCTTCCTTCACCGGCGCCTTGGCATTCCAGTTGGCCAGGCCCGACACATCGTCGGCGGTCACCACGAAACCATCGAGGTTGCGCAGCATGCTCTCGAGCAGAACACGGATCGAGAAGGGGAGCTTCTCGACATGACCGATGCGCTGCTTCGCCAGCGCGTTGAGATCGTAATAGGTGTACGTACGGGTCTTGGTGGAGAGACTGGCGCGGGCCTTGAACGGATCGGGACGTGACATCGAATGCTCCTTGGGAGTGCGTGCCGCCATTCTAGGAATCGGCCTCGGGGTGGTTTCCTCCCGGCGGCGTGCCCGTGCCGCAATTCTCGCACTCTCCGAGGCGATTCGGCCTCGGTTCGGACCGCGACTTCCCCGGCTCTCGCCACGCAGCGGTCGGTGTCAACGTAGAAGCCCTCGGCTTTCCCTCCCGGGAAGCCCAGGGCCTTTCGGATCTCAGCCATGCACGAGCGTGTGGCGGGCTCAGCAGCCGCTTTCCCAGTGCTCGAAGAAGGCGGACACGTCGGAGCCGTCGATGCCGCCGTCCTGATTGACGTCGGCCTCGGAAAGGCTGGCTTCCCACGCGAGGAAGAAGGCCGCGACGTCGGAGCCATCGATGCCGCCGTCTTGGTTGAAGTCCGCCGGGCAGGGCGTTCCGCCTTCGAGCGAGATCCTCAGGTTGTCGATGGCCCATGATTCGTCATCGAGCGACTGGATTCCCGGGCCTTCCATGATGAACGACACCGTCAGCGTCGGGGCCGTGTGCGAGATGCCGTGGAAGCGAGGTTCGAGGCTCATGTCGTAGGCGCTGTCCGTGTAATAGCTGCCCGGCCCGCTGAATCCCAAATCAAGGCGCCGAGCGAGTTCCACGCCCGAAGCCGAGACGTACGACTGGAACTGCGTCGGCGCCGCGTTGGCGAACGACTCGCGGAAGATGGTGACGCCGTCGATCG
>JBILUL010000191.1:0-8341 GCA_044371005.1 Phycisphaerales bacterium
CGCTCGTCTGGCTGTCCGCCGCGGTCGAGAAGACTTCCTTCTTGCTCGTGGGGATGGTGGTGTTCTTGTCGATGAGCTTGGTCATCACGCCGCCCATGGTCTCGACACCCAGCGAAAGGGGCGTGACGTCGAGCAGGAGGATGTCCTTGACGTCGCCGACCAGCACGCCGCCCTGGATCGCCGCGCCCACCGCGACGACTTCATCGGGGTTCACGCTGCGGTTGGGTTCCTTGCCGAAGATCTCCTTGGCGATGGACTGCGCCTTGGGCATGCGGGTCGAGCCACCCACCAGCACGACCTCATCGATCTTGCTGATATCGAGCTTGGCATCACGCAGCGCATTGAGGCAGGGAGCCTTGAGACGCTCGAAGAGATCAGCGCACAGCGACTCAAACTTCGCACGGCTGATGGTGACCTGCAAGTGCTTGGGGCCGCTGGCATCGGCGGTGATGAAGGGCAGGTTGATCGTCGTCTCCTGAGCAGTCGACAACTCCACCTTGGCCTTCTCGGCCGCTTCCTTCAGACGCTGAAGCGCCATCGGATCCTTGCGGACATCGATGCCTTCCTTCTTGCGGAACTCCTCGGCCATGTGGTCGATGAGCTTCTGGTCCCAGTCGTCACCACCAAGGTGCGTGTCACCGTTGGTGCTGAGCACTTCGAAGACGCCGTCGCCGATGTCCAGGATCGACACGTCGAACGTGCCGCCGCCCAGATCGAAGACCGCGATCTTCTGATTCTTCTTTTTCTTGTCGAGGCCGTAGGCCAGTGCCGCGGCGGTGGGTTCGTTGATGATGCGCTCGACCTTGAGGCCGGCGATCTCGCCTGCATCCTTGGTGGCCTGACGCTGAGCATCGTTGAAGTACGCGGGCACGGTGATCACTGCACGAGAGACCGTCTCGCCCAGGTAGTCCTCGGCCGTCTTCTTGAGGTCCTGCAGAATGAAGGCCGAGATCTGCTGGGGCGTGAACTCGCCCTGGTTGACCTTCACCTTCACGAACTCCTCAGGGGCGCCCGTGATGGCGTAAGGAACCTTCGACTCCTCGTTGCCGCTCTGGCCGTAGCCGCTGCCAGCGCCCGAGGAGACTTCCAGATGACGGCGACCCATGAAGCGCTTGATCGAGAAGATCGTGTTGCGCGGGTTGGTCACCTGCTGGTGACGGGCCTGCTGGCCCACGAGCCGCTCGCCCTTCTCAGTGAAGCCGACCACCGAAGGGGTCGTGCGGTTGCCGCTGCTGTTGATGAGCACCTTGGGCTGGTCGCCTTCCATAATGGCGACGCAGGAGTTGGTGGTACCGAGGTCGATTCCGATGATTTTGGACATGGTGAAGTTCCTTGTGCGTGCGTACGAGAGGGCAGATTGCAAGCCCCGTGCCAAGAGCGCCGGCAGGGAACTCTCCCCGTTCACCCCCGCTCCAACCCGCACATCGCACCCCCAACGGCCCGCATTACCCCCGAAAGCCGCGCCAAGACCCCGCCAAGGCAGTGTGATGACGACCAGTTGGCCCCCAAAGGTGCCAAGGTGGCAGGAACGACATGAGCCGCCGTTCCGGGGCCGTCGCTAGGGTCGCGTTTGGATACCACCTCCCCACTCCCGACCTCACGCTGGCTTTGATGACGCCAGCAAGCCACGATCAAACGTTGAACTGGGGAATCTGTCCACACGCGGCGTAACCTTCCCGCCGTGTCCGAGTTACGTGACGATCTTCCGACGATTCCGCCGCCATCCGACGTTTCCACCGGCGGCCTGAGCTCCGGGTCCGACCCGACGCCTTCGGCGATCGACCGGATCTACGCCGCGGCGGACGCCAACCAGACCAAGCCCGGCGACGAGATCGGCCCCTTTCGCGTCATCGAACTCATCGGCGATGGCGGCTTCGGCGCAGTCTACCTGGCCGAGCAGTTTGAACCCGTCCGTCGGCGCGTCGCCCTCAAGGTCATCAAGGTCGGCATGGACTCAGTCGAAGTGCTGACCCGCTTCGAAGCCGAGCGTCAGGCGCTGGCGATGATCGATCATCCCAACGTCGCACGCGTCTTCGATGCCGGAGTCTCTCGCACCGGCCGCCCGTACTTTGCCATGGAGTACGTGCCGGGCCGCTCGATCACCCGCTACTGCATCCAGGAAAACCTGAGCATC
This sequence comes from Phycisphaerales bacterium, assembly GCA_044371005.1. Classification (GTDB taxonomy): domain Bacteria; phylum Planctomycetota; class Phycisphaerae; order Phycisphaerales; family UBA1924; genus UBA2402. Next base: position 2,135 of record JBILUL010000191.1, read on the forward strand.
AGCCAGCGGCTGGCACTCTTCATCGATGTCTGCAATGCGGTGCAGCATGCCCACCAGAAGGGCATCATCCACCGCGACCTCAAGCCCGGCAACATCCTCATCACGCTCATCGATGGCGAACCGGTGCCCAAGGTCATCGACTTCGGCATCGCCAAGGCCACCTCCGAATCACTCACCGATCACCCGCTCACCACGAGCGCGGGCCGGCTCATGGGTACGCCCGAGTACATGAGTCCCGAGCAGGCCGCGGGCGCGGGGAGTGGTCACGCCGACGTGGATACGCGCACCGACATCTACTCGCTGGGCGTGATTCTCTACGAACTGCTCTGCGGCGAGCTGCCCTTTGACTCGCAGACGCTGCGCTCGACCGGCTTTGCGGGCGTGGTCAAGATGCTCGCCGAGTTGCATCCGCCGCGGCCCAGCGAACGCCTCAGCGCGTCAGCCCACGCTTCAGACCTGACCATGGCCCGCGAAGTCCGGGGTGATCTGGACTGGATCACGATGAAGGCCATCGAGAAGGACCGGGCACTTCGCTACGAAAGTGCCGCGTCGCTGGCGATGGAGGTCAAGAGGCATCTCAACCACGAACCAGTGCTTGCGGGGCCGCCCAGTGCGGCGTATCGATTCGCCAAGTTCGCCAAGCGCAACCGCCCTGTGCTCATCGCCGCGTCTGCGATCGTGATTGCGCTGTTGAGCGGGCTCATCGTCGCGGTCGCGGGGTTCGTCACGGCGCGCGAGGAACGAGACCTGGCCCAGTTCCATCAAGCCGCGGCGGAATCCGCCGCGGCCAACGCGCTCTATGAGAAGGCTCGCGCCCGCGCCTCGCAGGAAGATGCGATGAACCAGAAGGTCATCGCGCAGGAGGCGCTGCGTGCAGTCGAGGAGCAGCGTGAGCGCGTCATCGCGGCCAAGCGTGATCTGGAACTGGCGCAGAATGCACTCCTCTTTTCCGCGGCAGAAGACGCCCTGCAACGCGGCGATCTTCGCGAAGCACGCCGCAATCTCCTGGCGTGCGATCCCAAGGACCGGCCCTGGGAGTGGTACGCCGTCGCGGCGAAGATCGATGAATCCGATCTCACGATCTATCGGCCCAACGAACTGCCTGGTTCGGGCGTCTTCGCTGCAGACGGCACGCTGTTTGTCGGCTCGGCCCGCATCACCCGATACGCGCCAGGTCAGCGGGTTGCCGCGAGCACCTTCGCGACCGGCCGCGTCACCAACACCCGCGATGTCTTCCGCTCGCTGGCCATGAGCCCGGATGGGACGCTTCTCGCGGGCGTTCGCACAATGGGCGACACGATCGAGCTCTTTGATGCCGCCAAGGGTGAGAGCATTCGCAAGATCAACGTGCTTCGCGACCTGACGCCACCCAAGGCAGCGGGCACGCAAACATGGACGCAGGGCGACGTGCGATTCACGCCCGACGGGAAGAACATTGTCGTCTCGGGGTGGGTGGTGCGCATGTTTGATGTGGAGCTGGGGCGAGTGAAGCTCACGCTGCCGCACCCAGTCTTCTGCCGCGGTATTGCGGTGTCGCCCGATGGATCGCTGCTGGCGACCGCGGGAAACGACGCGAAGCTTCGGATCTTCGACCTGCGCAGCGGTTCGACGGTTCCGATCAGGATCTGCGAGCTTCCCGACGCGGCTGGTTCTCTTGATTTTCATCCTTCCGGCAAGGCACTTGCGGTCGGGTATCTGAGTTCACCTCTGGTGGAGATCTTCGATCCGGCGGGTTGGACGGTGAAGGCGACGCTGACCGCGGCGGGTGCGGATTCAAGCCGCGTGAGGTACAGCCCGGATGGCTCGATGATCGCCTGTTCCTCGCTGCGTGGCATGCTCACGATCTGGGCGTGTGAATCGGGGGTTCGCCTCAAATCGCTCGGCGGCCACAGTTCGGTGAGTGACCTCGCGTGGAATGCAACGAGCACGGGCATTGCGACCTTTGGCATGCCGCCGAGCGTCAAGGTGTGGAACGTGGGGAAGCTGTCGACGGTGCCGCTGTCGCGGACGTCGCCGCAGCGGCTGGGGTATGTCGCGGCTTCTGTGAATACCTCGATGCTGATCGGGCTCGATGCCGCGGCGGTGCCGGCGCTGTGGCGATTCGATGCCGCGGGGAGCGCGACGCGCGTCGACGCGCCCACGAGCAGCGGGCGCAAGTGGTTTGTCGCGACGAATGCCAGCGGCACGCTGGGCATGGTCTCCGGCCCTGATGGTTCGATGTCGGTCTTTGAGACGGCGGACGCAACGGTCGTGAAGGATTTCGGTCTTCATTCAAGACCGTGGGTGGGCGGGGCGATTTCTCCCGCGGGCAATCTGCTGGCGGCGGTGACCATCGAAGGAACGATGGAGTTGTTCGCGCTGCCCGGGGGTGAATCACTCGGATCGACGCAGCTGGCCAGCAGTTCGCTGGTTCCGGGGAGTTTTTCGCACGATGGGTCACGAGTGGCGTTCGTGACGCCCGGAACGTTGTGGATCGTGGATGCTCCAGGCGCCGTCGGAAGCGCCGAACGAAACATCACGGCCGTGAAGTTTGAAGCGCCGGAGCCGGGCGGGCGGCCGAGCAGTGTGGGGTGGACTCCGGATGCTACGCGAGTCGTGGCCCTCTGGGACAACGGGGCGAGTGGCTGCTGGAACGCTTCGACCGGCGAGCTGCTCTGGAGCGAACCGGGCGACCGGTTCGCCTCGGCCTACTTTGGCATCTCATTCACCCAGGACGGCACCCGGGCCCTGATCATCGGGCATTCTGGCACCGCTGGGTCGGTCAAGCTGGTGGACATGGCGACGGGGCGGCATGTGCTGCAGTGGCCGCTTGACCCGGGTGATCCGATCATGGCCGGCGCGTTCGTGCGATCCGATGCCGCGCCCGGCGGGGGGCTTCCCGGCCAGCCGGACAGCACCTCAACCGACTGCATCATCTTCACGCATTCCTCGCTGATGCGAGAACGCGTTTCGGTCGAAGGGGGCCTGCGGTTTGCGAGGCGGCAATCACTGGTGGCCGACGCGGCCGACTTGTTTGCCGAGCGCATGCGGACGACGGCCGACCAGAAGTCGACACCGGGCCTGCTGACGCTGTACAGCGATCTGCAGACGGTGGACAAGAAAGAGCGGGTCTTTGACCTGGTGATGGGCGATGAGACCATCAGCGACGACCTCAAGGATGCGCTGATTCAGTGGCTGCTCGAATCGCCCGGCGATGGCGGTCGGGGCGGGCTGAGCGGGGGCTGACGGGTCGCCGAAGGGGCAAAGCCCGGTTGGGCGCCCCGGGAAAGTGCCCTGGGAGGCTCCAAAGCCCGGCGGGCCGGATTTGCGGAGATTGTTTGGAAATGCGCCCGCGCTGCCGATAACCTTGGATGTCACAGGCTACGACGGCACCGGCACTTAGCCGGGACTGTTCCGGCCGGTTTGCGCGTTTTGTGCCGCTTCAAAGGCAAGGAGAGCCACCTCCAGTGTTCCTCGACCGAATCGTCGGACTCTTCAGTGTCGACATGGGCATTGACCTTGGTACCTGCAACACACTTGTTGCAGTCCGTGGTCAGGGCATCGTTCTGAATGAACCAAGTGTGGTGGCCGTCAAGAAGGGTACGAACCAGGTGCTCAACAACGGCGAAGCCGTTGGCTGGGTCGCCAAGGAAATGCTCGGCAAGACGCCCGGCAACATCAACGCGGTTCGCCCTCTCAAGAACGGTGTGATCTCTGACTTTGAGATCACCGAGGCGATGCTCTCGTACTTCATCCGCAAGGTCAACGGCAAGAGCAAGATCATCGGCCCGCGCGTGGTCGTGAGCGTGCCCAGCGGCATCACCGCCGTCGAGAAGCGCGCGGTCTTCGACTCGTGCGAGCGCGCGGGTGCGCGGCGGACGTACCTCATCGAAGAACCCGTCGCCGCTGCGATCGGCGCAGGCCTTCCTTTCGCTGAAGCAACCGCGAGCATGATCGTCGACATCGGCGGCGGCACCACGGAAGTGGCCATCATGTCGCTGGCGGGCATCGCCACCTGCGAATCAGTTCGCGTGGCCGGCGACGACATGGACGAAGCGATCATGAACCACATGAAGCGCACGTACAACATGATGATCGGCGAGCAGACCGCCGAACGCATCAAGATCGAAGTGGGCTCGGCCTCGCTCATCACGCCCGACACACGCATGAGCGTGCGCGGTCGCGACATGATCTCGGGCCTGCCCCGCGCCGTCGACATCACCAGCGACGAGATCCGCGAAGCACTTCAGGAACCCGTCCAGGGCATCGTCGAGGCCGTCATGCGGACCCTCGAGCACGCCGAACCCGAACTCGCGGCTGACCTTGTCGAGAACGGCATCACCATGGCCGGCGGCGGTTCACTCCTGCGTGGCCTCACCAATGTCATCCAGAAGGCCACCGGCCTTCCGACCAAACTCGCCGACGACCCGCTCACCTGCGTCGCCCGCGGCACCTGCATCTACCTCGAACACCTCGAGGAATGGAAGAACACGCTGGAAAACGACATGGAAGGCTAAGGCAGAGTTCCGCTGATTGGTCCGCACGGGCGCCCGCGGCCCGGCGCGTGCGTCGTTCTGTTCGTCCCTGATTCGTTCTCGTGCATCGAACCCGTGTTCTCGCCCGCGTTCACATCCCGGCTGCTCCCGATGACGCTGACGGTGCTCATCGTCTGCGCCCTGGCCGTGCCCGCGCGATACCTGCGATGGACGAAGCCCTTCGGGCAGCTCGTCACGGCCTTCGCAGCACCCATCAGCCATCCGTTCGCTTCCTTCTCTCGCTGGATCCTTCCAGCGGACAACTCGCCGATCGTGAGCGAGAAGGTGCGTGAACTTGAAGCGAGGCTGGAGGAGGCGGAGCGAGAACTGAGGCGCGTGCAGCAGGAGAATCGCCGGCTGGTTCAGTCGCTCGAAGAGCTCAATGTGCTTTCGATCGTGAACACCAGCCCGGTGCGGCAGGTCTTTGCGCCCGTCTTTGCAAGCTCCAGCGATCTGACTTCGAACATTCTGCGGGCGCGTGCGGGGGCGATGCAGGGTGTGGATACGACCTCGGTGGCGACAGCTGCGGGAATGCAGTTGCTGGGCCGCGTGATCAGTGCGGATGACCGCACCTGTGATATTCAGCTCTTCTCGGCCAAGGGTGCAGAGCCCCTCAACTGCATGATCATGATCGATGCGACGGCCAACGGGCTGGCGTGCCGGCTGACGCCCACGGGTCAGGGGACCCTGCGTGGGCCGGTGGAAGACCGACGCGATCCGACGACGGCACAGGCGATCGAGCCGGTGGTCGGTCAGATCGTGCGTCTGGCCGATGGGCGCTGGCCGACCTCGGCTCAGATGCTGCTCATCGGCAAGGTCATCGCGGTCGAGCCTTCTCCGGATGGCCCCCTGCGGCGACTGGTCACGGTTGCTCCGAGCATTGAGCGACTGGAGCGCGTGAGCGAAGTGGTGATCCGCACCAACGCCACGAGCCCGGACATCGAGACTGGCACGAAGGGAGGCCGGCGATGAGCGGAGCCGCGCTGGTGATTGCCACCTGGATCTTCCTGGGGCTTGAGCTTGGGCTCAAGGATGCACTCTCGCTCGGGCACGAGCACATCGCGCCCAGCTTCATGTTCTGCTTCCTGACGTTCCTTGCGATGTTCTCATCGCATCCGCGGCCGCTCTGGTGCGCCATCGGGCTTGGGCTGCTGATGGATCTGACCTTCCGCGTGCCGCTGCGTGATGGCACGGGGACCGCGACGCTCATCGGCCCCTACGCGCTTTCGTATCTGCTTTCGGTGCAGCTCATCACGGCCTTGCGCGGGCTGGTCATCAAGCGCAACCCGCTGACGGTGGGCTTTCTGTCCTTCATGGGATCGATCGTCTGTCAGGTGGTGCTCGTGGGCATTCTCTCCATCCGCATGTGGTGGGGTGATGCGATCTTCGGCCCTGAGGCGTCGCCTTCGCAGGAACTGCTGGCACGTCTGGCGTCTGCCGCGTATACGGGGTTGCTGGGGTGCGGTCTGGGCCTGATCCTTTTCCCGCTCGCTCCCTGGCTTGGCCTTGCCGGTCAGACAAGAAAGCGCTGACCCATCGCAGGATGACGGGTCAGCGCTTCATGACAGTCCATGGGTATGGCCCGCTGCTCAGCAGCCTTGTTCCCAACGCGTGAAGAACCGTTCGATGTCGCCGCCGTCGACGCCGCCGTCCTGGTTGACGTCCGCGGCGGGATCGCCGGTTTCCCAGATGA
>JBILUL010000289.1:0-3452 GCA_044371005.1 Phycisphaerales bacterium
ATCACCATGCTCGGAGGGTGCTGCGTGCTTCCCACCCGACGCGTGGTGGTGACGAACGTCGCACATGGAAGGAAGCACGCAGCCGACATCTGGCACGTAGCAACCCTGCTTTGAGGGGTGCTGCGTGCTTCCCACCCGACGCGTGGTGGTGACGGATGGCGCACAGGGAAGGAAGCACACAGCCGACATCTGGCACGTAGCAACCCTGCTTTGAGGGGTGCTGCGTGCTTCCCACCCGTCGCGTGGTGGTGACGGATGACGCACATGGAAGGAAGCACGCAGCAGCCCAGAGCGGCTGCTACGTGCCATATGGCGAGGCTGCTACGTGCCATATGGCGAGGTTGCTGCGTGCCATATGGCGAACCCGAACCGGCTCCTTCCGCAGCAATTCCACTATTCGCTTGGGAAAAGGTACGTTTCGAGGTAAACTCAAACCGGTCTTTGCGTGCAAGAGGGAAGCTCATCTCGTTTTGGGGAGGAATGTCATGAAGAATCGGATTCTTGGCGGCGGTATGGTGTTCATGGCGGCGGCGCTGGTCCTGGGGGCCGGGCAGTGCCGCGGACAGACCATTGATCCCGCATTCAGCGACGTCTACTCCTACACCGATCTCGGCTCAATCACAGACTTGCCCATTCAATACGGTGGGCTCTGCCTGCTTGCGGGCAATCCCAATGTTCTCCTCATCGGCGGCAGTGCCAACACTCCCAGCGGCATGCTCTACGCCGTCCCTCTGATCCGCGATTCAAACTTCCACATCGTGGGTTTCGCCGGCCCGGCAAGCGCCTTCTGCGAGGCGGCATACAACGACGGCGGCGTCACCTACGGCCCCGGCGGCGTGCTCTTTGCCTCACGCTGGCCCGTCAACGAACTTGGCCAGATTCTTCCGGGCAGCACCGTCACCAACAAGATCATCGATCTGGCCCCCTTCGGTGTCGAAAGTTCGCACGCGTCGCTGGGCTTCGTACCCCCTGGCCATCCCGCCGCGGGTCGAATGAAAATCGCGAGCTGGGCTGGCGGGCAATGGGGTGAACTCCAGCTTGCTCCGGATGGACTGGGCACGTTCGATGTGCTCGGCTTCACCGAAGTGCCTGGGTCACGGCTGCCCGGCGGTCCCGAAGGATTCGCGTACATTCCGGTGGGCTCACCACTCTTCCCCGTGCCGTCGATGATCCTCTCGGAGTACTCCGCGGGCCAGGTCGCCGTCTACGAAGTGGATGCAAATGGGGACCCGATCGTCGAGTCGCGGCAGCTCTTCATGTCCGAGCTCAGCGGCGCTGAAGGCGCGCTCATCGACCCGGTTACGGGCGATTTCGTCTTCTCCACCTTCGGTGGTGGCAGCCGCGTCATTGTCGTCCGCGGCTTCATCGCACCCCCGCCCGTCTGCCCCCCGTGCATTGCCGACGCCAACGAGGATGGCGGCATCGATGGTGAAGATGTCTCCGCCTTCTTCGCACTCTGGGAGGCTGGCGAATCGTGCGCCGATGCCAATCAAGATGGCGGCGTCGATGGTGCCGATGTCGATAGCTTCTTTGCCGTCTGGGAGGCCGGTGGCTGCTGACGTAGAGGGGGATGGCGATCCTGAAACCGTGCTGTGAATCGACGCCATTCTTCAGGCCCAGCGGGCCTGGAAGTGAGTAGGCACAGGTGAAGCACGGCTCTGCGTGCGCCACCCGTGTACCGCGGCGAAAACGCGAGCCGCACGCCGGAGGCGTGCAAGTCGAGAGAACCAATCGCGTTCACGTTCACTACGTGCATCCCTGCCGGTGTGCGGCCAGATCCCGCGCCCTGACCACGGGTGGCGCACGCCAAGGGCGTGCTTCACCCGTGGCGACTGACTGCGAGGCCGCTGGCCTCGTGGAATGGCGAAAAACCGCACACGCCTCAGCCCCTAAACCTACCTCACGCCGCTTCCTTCTTCTCCCTGAACGCCACGACGAAGAAGATCAGCACCACCAGCGCGAACGCCGCGGGCACCGCCCAGATCATCTTCCAGTCCGGGCTGCCGCCGCCCTCGGGCGTGTAATGGCCCACCAGCATTCCAAAGAGCTGGGCGCCAAGGCCAAGACCAAGGCCCTGCGTGATCAGCACCAGGAAGCCCTGCGCCTGACCCTTGATCTCCTTGGGGGCCGTCTTGTCGACGTAGATGAACCCGGTCACGAAGAAGAAGTCGTAGCAGATGCCGTGCAGCGCGACACCGATGGCCGTCATCCACATCACCTTGTCCGTCGCCGCGGCGGAGAACAGCCCATACCGCGCCACCCACGCCAGCATGCCCACCGCCAGCATCCACTTCACGCCAAGCCGCGCGAACATCAGCGGCATCAGCAGCATGAACACGATCTCCGACATCTGCCCGCTCGACATCGTCACCATCGCGTTGTCGGGCATCACGCTGCTCACGAAGTTGAACGCATTGGAGTAATACCCGGCCAGCGGAATGCACAGCAGGAACGAACAGATCGCAAAGACCAGATACGCCGGCTTGGCCAGCAGCTGCAGTGAATCAAGCCCGAGCAACTCGGAGACGCGGATCTGCTTTCCCTTCGCGGGCGGAGGCGTGTTGGGCAGCGTCAGACAGAAGAAACCCAGGGCCACCGCCGCGGCTCCCGCGATGTACCACTGCATCACCGACGCGGCGCCATCAGCAATCCACGTGAACTTCGTGGCACCAAGACTCAGCGTGCCGCCCACCGCGATGTTGCCGATGATCCAGCCGATCGTGCCCAGAGTCCGCACCGGCGGGAACTGCCGCGATGGATTGCTCATGTGAGCAAAGCACAGGGAGTTCGTAAGTGCCAGCGTCGGCATGTAGCACAACGCATGCGCCAGCGTCATCAGCACGAAGGGATGTCCGAAATACGCATCGCCCGGCGTCGGTACCGCCGCGTTCGCCTTCGCCACAACCGTCGGCAACGCGAGGAAGACCGCACCACCCAGCACATGCAGCAACGCCAGCACTCGCTGCGTCGCAAAGAACCGGTCAGCAATCACACCCACGATGAACGGCGAAATGATCGCGGCAATCGGACACACCGTGTACGCCCACGCGCCCAGTCCGCCAATCCCTGCCTTGGCCATCCATCCCGTCATCGAGACATACCACGACCCCCACACGAAAAACTGCAGGAACATCATGATCGACAGCCGGACCGACAGGAAGGGCGCGGGAGTTGGTGTCATATGACCCACACCCTACCACCCCACCCGCCAACTTGCAAGCGAAAACCGTACTTTCCCGTTTGACCCCCATCCCCGCACCGCGGCTCATCCCGCCCCTCAGCGCTCGCGTGCCCCGCTGCCGAACTTCGTCCCAAGCCGCGGCCCATGCCCGACATGCCCATGCCCCGCATGCCCCGCCGCGGCATTCGAGCCCGCATCGATTGCCTCAAGCCTCACCTTCCCACCCCGCCGCGGCTGCCACACCCGCCCCGCCCCCAGCGCCACCACCGGC
>JBILUL010000255.1:0-4859 GCA_044371005.1 Phycisphaerales bacterium
GCCCCCGCCCCCTCAAACCGCCTCAACACCCCCTCAAACTCCGCTGCGCCCAGCAGCGAACCCGCCGTCGCCAGCGCATCGCACTCCGCCCCATCTTCCGCCACCACCGTCACCGCTCGCACGGTCCCCACACCAAGCCCCGTCCTGGGATCCACGATGTGCGAGTACCGTCGCCCCTCAATCTCCACGAACTGCTGCGTATCACCCGATGTCGATACATTCGTGTTCGTCAAGGACAGCCCTCCCAGGGGCGGCACGTTCGGCCCACCCGAGACTGCCACCTTCCACCCCTTCGCCCCGGGCGGAGCATCGCCCACCGCTACATCACCTGCCAAAGCCACCATCGCCCGCGGCAGCCCCTTGGCTCGAAGCACCTCCAGCCCCTGCCTCGCCGCGTACCCCTTGGCAATCCCGCCAAGGTCAAGTCGCATTCCCGGCACGCGCAGCCATGCCGTCCCGGCCGCGGCATCCAGTTCCAGCTGCCGCCAGTTCACCAGCGATTTCACCCGCTCCAGTTCCGCCGCGGCTGGAAGCACATGGCTCTTCCTCGACTCCCGCCACAACGCCACCGCTGGCCCGATCGTCACATCAAACGCCCCCTGGCTCGCCTCACTGACCCGACTCCCTGCCACGAAAACTTCCATCAATTCGGGGCTGAACGCCACCGGCCCCGACGAACCCGCGGCATCCGAAAGCCGGTTCAACTCACTGCCCCTGCGATAGTCGCTCATCATCGCGTCCAGATCGCTCATCCGGGTGAAGGCCGCCGCGGCGGCTTCCTCGGCCCGGTCGGGATCTTCCCCAAAGACTGCAATTTGGGCTTGCACCCCCATGACAACTCTTGTAAACTCAAACCGCTGTGGCGAGCCGCGGCCTGCACACCCCCCCATGAGCAGTGAGACTGCTGTTCCAAGGGTGAGTGCGAGGACCGCCGCCAGCGGCCGAAGGGTGATGCCGCGTATGCCGCGATTCCGCGTCAGAACGTGTGCTGGGTTCAGAATCAGGTTCACCTTCTCAGCATAGCCGCGCCGTCGTTTGGTCCCTGCCGTGAGTACGCAACGCGGGGTGTGTTGCGTCTCCGGCGGGACTGACGGCGTTTTTTCCGAAATTCGGGTCAGGAGTTCCTGTCCTGGAAGTTGGCAAAAAGGCTCGCCGCGGGCTGGTTGAGTGGACTATCTTGCAGGTGCATGAAAGCTCCATCCATGACCTCAATTGCCCGACTTGCCTGTGTTGCCGGCGTCGCCGCGACTTCATTGCTGGTTCACGCCACCGCGCCGCAGGTTCAGGCGACTTCCGCTCCGGCGGGTGAAGCCAAGCCCTTCACCGAGCACCTCAAAGCCGCGGCATTCAAGTTTGAAATGATGCCCATTCCAGGCGATGAAGCCAAGGGCATCAAGCCCTTCTACATGGCGTCCACCGAACTCACGTGGGAGGCCTTCGATTGCTTTGCCTACGCGCTCGATGCGGGCGGCAACAAGGAAGAGGGCGCGCCCGTCGAAGACATCGAGGAAGATGAGAATCCGCCCGAAGGGTTCGATGTGGTCACGCGTCCGAGCAAGCCTTACTTGCCGCCGGATCGGGGCTTTGGCCACGAGGGGTACGCGGCGATCTGCATCTCGGGCAAGAGTGCCGCGGAGTTCTGCAAGTGGATCAGCGTCAAGACGGGCCGTCATTATCGACTGCCAACGGTCCAGGAGTGGGAACACGCGAGCCGCGCAGGCACGACGACCAAGTACTCCTTCGGTGATGATGCATCGAAGCTCGGTGACTACGCCTGGTTCGCCGACAACTCGAAGGAGTCGCCTCAAAAGGTGGGGAGCAAGAAGCCCAACGCCTGGGGACTCTTTGACATGCACGGCAATGTGCTCGAGTGGGCCACGCGAGGCGATGGGAAGAAGCCCGTGGGCATGGGCGGCAGCTGGCGCGATCCGGCCGACAAGCTCGTCAGCGGGGCCTTCCAGGAACAGGATTCGTCGTGGAACGCCACCGATCCGCAGGTGCCCAAGAGCAAGTGGTGGCTCTCCGATGGCTCGTTCATCGGGTTCCGCATCGTCTGTGACGCAGCTGAAGCTCCCAAGGCCGATGCGGCGCCCGCCGCGGAAGACGCGGCGAAGAAGAGTCAGTGATTGCCCCGCCCCATTTCACAGATCCAGATGCCTGCGGTCTGGTGAGTTCATGCCAGTATCCCGCTCCGGCGCCGTCTGCCGGAGAACACCAAGGAAATTCCGATGACGATGCACGATTCGCGGCAAGAGGTCGGTTCGATGGATGAAGCCAACACCACCCCCGGCGTGTCGAGAAGGGAGTTCGTTAGGGCGGCCAGCGCGGCGGCCACCCTCCCTGCGATCGCCGGGGGCTTTTTCATCCCCGCCTCGGCGCGTGCAGCCATGAACACGCGGCAGGACACCGTGCTGAAAGTCGGCGTCATCGGTTGCGGCGGCCGCGGCACAGGTGCCGCGATGCAGGCCCTCCGCGCCGACAAGAACACCGTGCTCGTCGCCATGGGCGATGTCTTCCAGGATCGCATCGATTCAAGCCTCAAGGGCATCAAGGAAGAACTGGGCGAAGCCGCGGCGGCTCAGGTGCAGGTGGCACCCGAAAAGCAGTTCGTCGGTTTTGATTCCTATCAGAAGGTCATTGATTCTGGTGTCGATGTAGTTCTGATCACGGGCTATCCGGCCTTCCGCCCGGTGCACCTCAAGGCGGCCATCGCCGCGGGCAAGCATGTCTTTGCCGAAAAGCCTCTGGCCGTCGATGGTCCGGGCATTCGCAGCGTGCTCGAGAGTGCTGCGGAAGCCAAGAAGAAGAACCTGGGTCTGCTCGTTGGCTTCTGCTGGCGCTACCACCAGGGCATGGTCGCTTCGTTCAACGAGATTCTCAAGGGAACGATCGGTGATGTCACCACGGTGCACACGACGTACCACACCTCGACGCTCTCGAAGCGTCCGCGCAAGCCGGGCTGGACCGATCTTGAGTTCCAGATGCGCAACTGGTGGCACATGACGTGGATCAGCGGCGATCACATCGTCGAGCAGGCCGTGCACAGCATCGATCGCGGTGCGTGGGCGATGGGCGATCGTCTGCCGCTGAAGGTCAACTGCCTGGGCGGCCGTGCGGCACGCAGTGGCCCCGAGCACGGCAACGTCTTCGATCACTTCGCGGCGATCTACGAGTACGAAGGCGGCCTGCGCACGTTCCATACGTGCCGCCAGCAGGATTCAACGCCCAGCGACAACTCCGATTACGTCTACGGCCTCAAGGGCAGTGGCGTCGTCAACGGCTTCAACAACACGTTCCTCATGAAGGATCTTGCGGGCAAGGAACTCTGGAAGTTCTCAGGCAAGGCCACCGACATGTACCAGAACGAGCACGATGCCTTCTTTGCCAGCATCCGCTCCGGCACGCCGATCAACGACTGTGTCCGCGGCGCCAACAGCACGATGATGGCGATCATGGCCCGCATGTCCGCATACACCGGCCAGACCATCACCTGGGAGCAGGCGATGAACAGCAGCGAATCGCTCGTGCCGGCCAGTCTCTCGTTCGACATGAAGCTCGACGCCCCGGTCGTGGCCATTCCCGGCAAGACCAAGTTTGTTTGAGTGTTCGCCACGCCTCGCTCGCGGTTTGTCACACGCAGGAAACTCCATTGATGTCACACTCGATTTCTCGTCGTGAAGTTCTGGTGTCGGGTGCGGTCGCCGCGGCGATGGCAGCCACAAGCGGTGCGGCAGCATTCGCGCAGCCCGCTCCTCAACCAGTTGCATCGCAGCCCAAGCGCACGCTGCGCAAGGCCGTGATGCTCGGGATGGTGGGCGACGGCAAGACGGTCCTCGAGAAGTTCCAGATTCTCAAGGACTGCGGCTTTGATGGCTGCGAGATCGACAGCCCGACTCCGACGCCGATGTCGGAGTTCCTCGAAGCCCAGGAGAAGACGGGCATCAAGGCGCACGGCGTGGTGGACAGCGTGCACTGGAAGTACCACTTCAATGCGCCTGATGCTGAAGTTCGCAAGAAGGCGCTTGAAGGGCTGGAGACGGCCATCCGCGATGCCAAGACAGTGGGGGCGAGCAGCGTGCTGCTGGTGCCCGGGGTGGTGAATGGAAAGCAAAGTTACGATGATGCGTGGAAGTACACGCTGGAAGGAATCGCCAAGGCGCTCCCACTCGCGCAGGAATGCAACGTGATCATCGCCATCGAGAACGTGTGGAACAACTTCCTGCTCAGCCCGCTGGAAGCCGCGCGGTATGTGGATGAGTTCAAGCACCCGATGGCGGCGTGGCACTTTGATATCGGCAACGTGATCAACACCGGCTTCCCGGATCAGTGGATCCGCGTACTGGGCAAGCGCATCGTGAAGCTGCACATCAAGGATTACTCACGCAAGAAGCGCGATGATCTTGGCCTGTGGAAGGGCTTTGATGTGGAGCTTGGCGAAGGAGATGGCAACTACGCCGCGGTGATGAAGGCGCTGGATGAAATCGGCTACTCAACGGCCCCCCAGGGCAACTGGGCCACCGCCGAAGTCGGCGGCGGCGACAAGGCCCGCCTCATCAAGGTGCGCGAACAGATGGACAAGCTGCTGGCGATGTGAGATGCGAAGCAGTCGCGAAATCTGGCACGTAGCACCCTGCTCTGAGGGTGCTGCGTGCTTCCCACCCATCGCGGAGTAGTGACGAATGACGCACATGGAAGGAAGCACGCAGCCGACATCTGGCACGTAGCAACCCTGCTCTGAGGGGTGCTGCGTGCTTCCCACCCATCGCGTGGTGGTGACGAAAGACGCACATGGAAGGAAGCAAACAGCCGACATCTGGCACGTAGCAACCCTGCTTTGAGGGGTGCTGCGTGCTTCCCAC
>JBILUL010000192.1:0-8320 GCA_044371005.1 Phycisphaerales bacterium
GCAGCACGACAAACTCCCTGAGCTTCAGCACGCTTTGAGATAAGCCGATCACACGGAGCGTGTCCAGCAACTCTGAGGCGGACCTCGCGGGGTTCTTCAGGCTCTGACGTTGACGCCGAATTGCCTCACACACAAGCCTGAAATCAAGGTCAATCAGGTGGGTGACAAACTCATCTGGATGCTGTGCTTCGATGCCGTATTCATCGAGTGCCGGCGATGGAAAGTCCTTGAGATTGAAGGTGATGATGGCGTTTGCGTTCGCGCGGATCGCCGCCGCGAGGACGTGCCGGTCATTCCGATCCGGCAAGCTGAGCCCCGGGATGAGCTTCTCGTACCCGGTCACCAGGCAATCAAGCGTGTGGGCATCCATCAGTTCGCGGGTGCGTTGCAGTTGCCTCGCATCGAGGTCCGGCCGGTTCACCAGGACATTGCGAATCCACTCATCGTGAATGTGATTGGTCCATCGCGCGCGAACCAAACCCGTCATCGCCAGACGCATGAAGAGGTCGCGAAGCGGAGCCGGATAGAGAACGCATGCATCGTAGATGACCGTGAACGTGGCACTCACGACGAGAGCCTAGTAACCCAAACGCAACTTCTGCGCCTCCGCGGCGAGCTGATCAAGGGCCTTCGACCTGTCCACATCAAGACTCCGCTTGAAGTCCATGAGATCCTTGAACATCACCCTGCGATGCGTGCCGATCCGGCGATGCGGGAGCTTGCCCTCCTCGATCTGCTTGATCACGAACGGGCGCGAAACGCCCAGCAGGTCGGCTGCCTGCTGCGTCGTGAGTTCGGCATGGACCGGGATCAGGGTGACCGCGTTGCCCGAGGCCATCTCGGACAACAGGCGCACGAGCAACTTGACGACCGACGCTGGCAACACAACCGCATCGCTCGCCTTGCCGCCCTCGGGCATCACACGCAATGGGGTGTCCTGCTTGGTGTATCGAGCCAGCCGACGGCTCGATTCCCTCGCGATCGGCAGTTCTGCTTCGGTCGCCGCCACCGGGTCCATTGGTTCAAAAAGGTCCGTCGACATGCTTCCTCCAGCCACGCTGAACACCATCGTCCATTCGAAGCAAACGAATCAAACGAAGTATACGCAACGGACATGTCGCAACTGGCATCGAGCGGAAAGTCGCCACAAAGGTCCCATATCTAATGTGCGGGGGCAACCAGAAATGGGATGGGGCTCCATCGACTGCCGCTCAACTTGATGGAAGTGAAGGCTCAACTGTGCACCGGGGAAAGGCGAGGCTCACCTCGCACTCTGCACCACCACCTCCGCCTCCGCCACCAATCGCCTCGTCGCGGCATCGGGATTCGTGCTTGCCGCCAGCACCGCCTTCGCGCGATTCAGTCGCTCGCTGGCCTCTTCGAGCTTGCCCATCTTCGCCAGCGCCATGGCAATCACCGCACTGTTGGTCGGGTCTGGCCCCGTCCCTTGCGCTGTCAGCAGTTCATCCGATCGTTCGAGCGGCCTGATGCACTCTGCATGGCGATCCACACGATAGAGCGCAATGCCGTGCGTATTCAGCAGTGCTGCATGGTCTGGAAAGCCCGCATCGATCATCGCGGTTCGACGCTCGGCGATCTCGTAGTCGACCTTGCTCATGCCCGCGCGCTGCACCGTCAGCCATGCATCGCTGTTCATCCACCGGAGCACGTCCCCTTCGGCTCTGGCGATCCGCGAGGCCTGATCGCGCACCGAAGCGTCAAAGGCCTCATCGGCTTCGCACGCGAGCGCGAGATCGACGGACGTCGCGGTACGCGGCCGCCATTTGGCCAGAAGCGGCTGCGCAGCCCGCGCCGCATCTCGCTGCGCCAGCACGCGAGAGTCTGCCGCTTTGGCCTCGTACACCGCGGGAGGAAGATTGGATCGAACGACAAAAAGTCGCGCCCCATCGTGGGCGAATCTCGGGCGGCACTGGGCCGAATCCAGCACGCGAAGGCGGAAGACCTCGCACAATCTGGATGGGTCGCACAGGTAGACAGCCGCCGTGGTGGTCGATGCCGCAATGCGGTCGCCCGTACGATTCCATGAAATGCCGGTGACCAGGCTTCCCAGCACGATGCTGCCGATCGCCGCGTGACTGTCGCGATCGATGATGTACACCGAAGCATCACACGCGGCCGCGATCCGCGTGCCATCAGCTGAAAGCGAAATGTCACTGATCGGCGCATCCTGGAGCATCACGCTTGTGGCACGGCGCTTCGAATCATCGCGTGCATCTGAATCAACGGAAAGTGTCCACACCCGCCCCTTCATATCGCCCGCGTAGAGGATGTGGCCAGCGCGATCAAAGGTTGCGACGGTGATGGGTGCATCGCTGAACTCCTGAACCCACTGAGACTCACATGCGCCCGACGGCGAAACAGCCAAGGCGCGAACGCCGCCACCAATCGTGCCCACCACCAGGTGCGATTCATCGGTCCACAACAGCGGGATTCGCCTGTTCGTCTGCTGTCCCGCTCCGAACTCTCCACGCGTGACGGTGCTCTTTCCGGTCGCCACATCAAGCACCGCCAGGTCCCACTTGTGCGACACCACCGCCACCTGCCTCCCCGATGGGCTGATGGCGATTCCCTGCAGCATGTCGGGCATGACGTTGTGATTGGAAATCGGCACGCCGCTCTGCGCATCCCAGATGCGCACGCTGCCCCAGCCCGCACCCGCCGCGATCCGGTCGTCCTCGCTGAAATCCGCAAACGAGCCCATCGATCGCCCGGTGCCCACAAACGTCGCCGGCTGCGGACCGCAGTGCGCATCCCAGACACGTGAGGTGCCGCCCTTGGTCGTCGAAATGATCCGATCGCCATCGGGGGAAAAGTGCGGGTAGATCGCCCCGGTCCCCGCGGCGATCGCTACCGAGAAGTTCGGATCCGCCGGATCCTTGAGAAACAGGCGCCCCCGCGCATCCCCGATCGCCCAGAGATTCTGCGTGAAGTCGCAGCCGGCAAATCCGGTCCCCGGAATCGGTTCGTTGCGCACCATCGCGCCCGTCGCCGCGTCGTAGGTCGCGAGCACGTACCCGTCCAGCACGGTCAGCCACCGACCCGTGATGTCGTAGGCGTACCGCTCGCTGGGTGGTTCCCACACCACGCGTCCGTTCGCCGGATCCACCACACGCGGCGAAAAATCAATGCAGTAGATGAGCGTCCGCCCATCACGCCCCAGCGTGGGCGCCGCCACCGCGGGGTCGCTCGGCCCCAGGTTGCGCAGAACCTCCGAGGTCTGCACATCGATCTGAACGATGTCGCCGCGTTTGACATCGGCCGCCCACAATGATCGCCCGGTTGCATCGAATCCGCCACTTTCAACTCGCATCGGCGATTCAATCCGCCACATCACCGCCCCGGTGCGCAGGTCAAGCAGCGCGGTCGCCTTCGCGCCCGACACTGCGAGCAAACCACCATCGGGACTGCTCGCGCACGATTGAAGATCCGCCGCGATGTCGGCTGGAATGTGCCCAACGGTGCGGCGACGAAACCCGGGCGTCAAATCGATCGCCTCCACCGCACCCTCTGTGGTCCCCGAGAGCAGCGAGTGGTCCGGCCCGAACACCACGTTCAGCCACGGTTCACGCAACACTCCGATCTCGCCGAGCGAACGATCGGCCATCGTGGTCAGATACTGCCATTCCCACCCGCGCAGCGACGGCGGCGACGCCTCCAGCTGCGCCTGCGCTGTGTCCGAATCCCCGCTGTCGATGGCGACCTGCGCAGCGGTCAAGCTCGCCCGATACGCCAGAAGCATCGCGGCCTGCTCATTGCGATGTGCCTCAATCGCGCGGGCATCGGCCAGATCGCGCTGGCGAGCCTCCCTGAGTGCAAACGTCGCCGTGAAGACACTCCCCACCACCAGCGCCCCCGCCGCGAGCAATACCCCCGCCGCGAGGGCCCGATGACGCTGCGCGAACTTGCGGAGCTGATAGATCGTCGTGGGCGGTCGTGCCGAAATCGGTTCATGCGCGAGAAATCGCCGGATATCCGCGGCGAACTCCGCCGCGGTCTGATAGCGGTGCTCCCGATCCTTGTGCAGCGCCTTGAGAATGATCGTCGCAATATCGCCTGCCAACTCCGGGTGGGTCGTTGCCGGATGGCGCGGCGGTTCCTCGCGGATGATCCGTGCCGCCTCCGGAATCGCCACCTTCGTGACCTCGTACGGCAGCTGGTCCGTCATCATCTGGTACAGGACGATGCCCAGCGAATAGACATCCGACCGTGTGTCCAGTGCTTCAGGGTCGGCGGTCACCTGCTCGGGACTCATGTAGGGAAGCGTCCCGAGCAGCTGGCCCGGCCCCGTCTGCATCGTCACGCGCTCCAGATCAGCACCGACCACACGCGCGATGCCAAAGTCCAGGATCCGCGGCTGCCCATCGCCATCGCTCGTCGCTGACTCCACCAGAATGTTCGCAGGCTTGAGATCGCGGTGAACGACGCCCTTCTGGTGCGAGTGCTGCACCGCATCGCAGACCTTGGTGAACAGCTCCAGCCGCTGGGTGACACTCAGGTGCCGCTGGCCGACAAAGTCGATCAGCGAAGGGCCCGTGATGAACTCCATCGCGAAATAGGGCTGGGGTCCGCTGGGTGTCTCGAACGTTCCAGCTTCGTAGATCTGAGCAATCCCGGGGTGATGCAACTGACCCAGCACGTTGGCTTCGTGCTCGAAGCGTGCGAGCATGGCACGGGAGGCCAGACCGTGACGAAGGACTTTGAGGGCGACGCGCCGCCGCGGGTTTTCCTGCTGTGCTTCGTAGACCGTGCCCATGCCCCCTTCGCCCAGCAGCCGAATGACCTGGTACTTGCCCAGCCACGCCGGCCCTCCACCCCCCCCACCGACACCAACACCCTTCACCGGCGGCTCGCTGAGGAAGAGCGTGTCGTCCGACGACCGAAGCAGCGCAAGCACCCGCTCGCACAGTTGCTGGTCATCGCCGCACTGTGCTTCGACAAAGCGCGTCCGCTCTCCGCGCGGAAGTTCAATCGCGTCGGAGAACAACGCTCGCTCGCGATGTGCGTTGCTCGTCATCCGCCCTCGCTGCTCTTCACAATCTGTTCGCGCAGCCAGGCGCGGGCATATTGCCAGTCGCGCCGCACCGTCCGCTCCGACATGTTCAACGCGACCGCTGCTTCAGGCTCGGTCAGCCCCGAGAAGTACCTCAGCATGACCAGATCAGCCAGGCCCCGGTCGTGCTCCTCGAGCTTTTTGAGCGCAGCATCAAGCGCAATGATGTCCTCCCGCGGCTCATCAACGGCGATCTCGGCCTCCTCCAGCGAGACGCGCTCGCGATCCCCGCCCCGCTTGATCGAACCACGCCGACGGGCCTGATCGACCAGAATGTTCCGCATCGCACGTGCCGCCGCGGCGAAGAAATGCGCCTTCCCATTCCACCCCGGGTCCTCAGCGCCGATCAGCTTCACATACGCCTCGTGTACGAGCGCTGTGGCCTGCAGGGTCCTGCCGGCTCCTCCGAAACGGTCCAGGTGCGACTTGGCGATCCGACGCAGCTCGGCGTAGACCAATGGCAGCAACTCCTCCGCTGCCACAGCGTCCCCCGCCGCGGCGAGCAGCGTCAGCGCCCTGGTTTGCTCGGATCCCGTCATGGCCAATGGTACCTTGGCCCGGGATCCTGAGCCATGAACGCCCGATGCCCGTAGGCGGGGCTCGACATTGGGTTCAGACCGGCCAATTCCTGATGGCAAAGCACTGCGGGGAAAGAACATGGATAGACAGGATGGACAGGATGAGAGAAGAGGAAGAAAAGGGGTCTGATACCTCCTCCACGAAGTTCTTGCGTCGCACACTTTGTGGTTTGGCGTGGAGCTCTTCAGGCCGAAAGGCCTGGTATTGAGTAGCCGGGGCGTGGAGCGAGGCTCTGCGAGTGACACCCCCGGATACGTGGCACCATGATTGAACCGCAGCCCGAAGGGCTGCTCGTAGCCGTGTTCCGGTGGTGGCGTAGCAGAGCCGACGACACCACCGGCTACTTTCGGTCGAGCCCTGCGGGCTGTGAGACGTGGCGACTGCGGGATGCTCGTGAGAAGCATGAACGCTCCCATTGCATGATCGAACGCATGCGACCCCAATCCCAAACACGTGACACAGACGCGGCGGAGATCGCCTGGAGTTCAATCGTGATCGCTATGACTGATGTGGTGGGCCCGCTGCCATGGAGTGAATGGGCTTCTTGGAAGAAACTTGGCAAACTGTGGCCGGATTCGGGCACCGAATACGGAATCTTTGCATCGCGGGGTACTCCCCGAACTTTGCCACACCTTTGTGAAGGAGACATTCCATGCGTTCCATCCACTCGTCGCTGCTTGCCCTTGTTGCCGGTTCCGTTCTTTCCGTCCTGACGCCCAGCCACGCCGCGGCACAGGTTGCACCCATTACCTACCAGGGTGAACTTTCGCTTGAGGGGCAGCCCGCGGACGGTTCATTCGAGTTCTATTTCCTTGTGTACGACGCCGCGACGGGCAGCCACGTGATTGGAAACATCGGCGACTGGAACCAGCCCATCGCGATTCCTGTGACCAATGGCCGATTCACGGCCGAGCTGGCATTGGCTCCCGCGACGATGTACAGCAGTGCTGCCCAGTACCTCCAGATCAACGTCCGTCGGCCCGGCGATTCCCAGTGGACCATCCTTGCTGGCCGCCAGCGACTCACGCCCGCGCCGACCTCGCTGACGACCCGTGGGCTGCGTGTGAGCGACACCAATGAAGTCTCGGTGGGCTCGGGCCTTGTGGATCCGACCTATCAGTTCTCGATTGGCTCTGCCGCGGGCAGGGGCGAATCGCTCTCTGTGGCCAGCGACAGCGCCACCGCGACGATCAGCACGCTGCGGAATGTCGCTCCCGGCGGCCGCGCCCACGCGCTGCTCTCGACCGCCAGCGGCTATTCGACCGGCGGTGGATGCTTTGTGATTCGTGACATCGATGCGGCTCAGGATCGCCTGATCTTCAACACCGCGGGCGAGTTCGGCATCAACCGTTTGCCCCTTGCCAGTCACACCCTTGCCTTGCGGAGCACCACCAACGTCTCAACCATTGTCGCGCTGGAAGCGAACACCAGCGGCTATGCCGGGCTCAACTTCATGCGCACCGGCACATTCTTCTGGGGGCAGGGCCTGGACCCTTCGGGCGACTACTACATCGATCGCTCGGCCGTCGGACGTGCATTCACACTGGCCGGCGACATGAGCGGTGCGGGCCTGTTCTCAAGCATCATCCGCAACCCCGCGCAGTTCTCACGCGTTCTGACCATCAGTGGCCGTACGGCGGCCGTGGCCAGCGGCTCCGCAGCAATCTCCTACCACAACCCCGTCAATGGTGCGGTCTGGAGTGCTGGCGTTGCATCCGACGGCTCGTTCATGTTCTCGCACTCGGGCGCAGGATCCCCCACCGTTTCCGTACCGATCCTTGAAATCACCGGGGGCTCTGACATTGCTGAACCGTACACCATCGCCTCAGCAGAGGGAACAGAGCCCGTGCCCGGCATGATCGTTTCGATTGATCCCGATGCGATTGGTCAGATGCGTGTCTGCACCAAGGCCTACGACACCAGTGTCGCAGGCATTATCAGCGGTGCCAATGGCGTTGGCGTAGGCCTGACCCTGACGCAGCGCGGCAGCGTGGCAGACGGCAATATGCCTGTCGCCAACGTCGGGCGCGTCTGGTGCTATGTGGACGCCGATGCGGGCGGCGCGGTTCGCCCCGGCGATCTGCTCACGTCTTCTCCCACGCCCGGTCACGCCATGAAGGCCGACATCACCAAGGCCGGTGGCGCGGTGGTGGGCAAGGCCATGTCGTCCCTGGAATCTGGACGCGGGTTCGTCCTCGTGCTCGTTGGACTCAAGTGATTCGCGAGGTTCTGCGCATCAACTCACCCACTCACCGATTCCAGGAGATCTCCATCATGAAGTTCGCTTCCATGACGATCATGCAGACCAGCGCCGCACTCCTTCTCGTGCTTGCGTCGCAGACCTCACAGGCACAGACGCATGTGCGGCCCACACCGTGGTTCAACCCCAACGGACTCTCGCAGCAGCCCTACAACGTGATTGAAGCCGCGGCGTGCGACGTGCCAACCGGCGGGCAGCTGGTTCTTCAAACCGGCACCTATCACGAAACGCTCACGCTGAATCAGCCCATGACGTTGACGGCATCGGTCAACGGACCGGCCGTCATCGGCGACCTTGGCACGCGTCGAACGACGCTCAAGGTCTTCTGCTACAACACCCACCTCTTTGGCCACCCTGAGATTCCGGGGCTGCCGATCTGGCGCGACGCCGACCGCACCGGGGCGATCGCC
>JBILUL010000193.1:0-8319 GCA_044371005.1 Phycisphaerales bacterium
GCGAGTGTCACGGGCGCAGGCTTGATCAGCGCCAATGGTGGCTCGGCGGGACCCGCAGCGGGAACTGGTTCGGGCGGAGGTGGAAGCGGAGGACGAATTGCGCTGTACGCCTGCGACAATCAGCTTCATGCAGCAAGCATCTCCGCTCTCGGAGGAACTGGTTACCGAAACGGCGGCTCCGGCACGGTTCATGTCGATCCTGACGGAATGTTCATCAACGAGCAGCCCAGCTCGGCAAGCCCATGCCCTTGGTCAACCGTAACGCTGGAGTTTGATGTTCGCGGCGCGACATCGTTTGAATGGAAGCGCAACGGCGTTGCAATTGTCGATGGGACTTCTCCTTCCGGGTCTCTTATTGCTGGCAGCGGCACGAGCGTTCTGCGCATCACTGGAATACTGGCGGGTGACGAGGGAAACTACTCGTGTGTTGCGACCAACGATTGTGCAAGCATCGAGTCAGTTCCTGCGACGATTTCAGTATGTCCGGCAGACCACAACTGCGATGGCGGTGTCGACGGTACCGATGTCAGTGCATTCTTCAACGATTGGGAACTCGGTGAATCGGCGGCAGATGTCAACCAAGACGGTGGAGTTGATGGTTCCGATGCCGATTTCTTCTTTGCGCGATGGGAAGGCGGGTGCTGAATCGATAGTTCCACAGTACTTATCCATAGCTTGCAAAGCACTCTACTGAAGCCCTAGTGGTCGAAAGGTCTCGGATCGGTTGTCGACCACGGGGCAGGAACTGGCTGCACCCTTAGTCAGGTTGACAAGCCCTCGCTCACAGTATTGCCTCGTTGCGCTCGTCATCATCATGGGAACCCGCATGCCACTGTCTCCAAAAAACGTCTTATGCTGCCTCTTTCTCATGGTCGGTTGGCAATCGCTCAGCCAGGATGTAGCGATTGCTCAGGTCAATCTGCTACAGAACAGCAGCTTTGAGAGTTCAGCATGCGGCCTCGGCCTTGTACAGGTTCCGCATTGGGAGGTCGTTGAGGGAACTGTCGACATTCGAGGGGCCTGCACGCCGGAGGAAACACCCGTGTGGCCCTTGGCGCCGGGCGCGGGGTCGAAGTGCCTCGAGCTGGTGGGAACTCCCGGAGCAGCGACCGTGCTTCAACGGGTCGGCACAGTGCCCGGACGTTGGTATTCAATCACTGGGTGGTGCTCAAGGCATGACGGTCTCGGCGGGTCCGCTTCATTCCAAGCACTTGTTGATGGGAGCGTCGTAGGTCGCTTTGTGCATGACAAGCCCTTTCCACTGCATTGGGAACGGTTCCGAACGAGTTTTCGGGCGAGCGGAACGTCGACGGCGGTCGCGTTCAAAGACACTTCAGGTGTGTGGGATTATGGTGGTTCCAACATTGACAAACTCACTCTCACTGATCTGACATTTACCAAACCTGGCCCGTTCGCAGCACCTAGAGGCGAATACATCGCGGTTGAGGGAATGGCGAGTCCGAACACACAAGTTCAGATCGACTTGCTGGATGCAGATTCAAGCCTCATTAGAAGTCTCCCCTTGACCGTTGTGGATGCCTCGGGACGCTGGGAGCGCGTGATTACGTTGACTTCGAGAGTTCGACGGTTGGCAGTGAAGTATCCGAGCAATACCGAATATTCGGACTTTATTGACGCCAGCAGAGGCTCAATTCCTGATCAAGCGGCGCCTCTTAACTATGAGATTCTGCAAGTGGCAGATGTGATTGTCAGTGCGTCGACAGATGAAAACAATCCGCAACGCCTGCTCTACGGCGCGGAGTACTCACACGTGTCGATCTACGCGGGTCCGGACGAGACGGGCACGCCAATGATCACGGAAGCAGTCCCGGGTTCGGTGAAGACTCGCGATTTAGACAAGAGTGATGCATACCTCGATCGGGCCTTGGTCGTTATATTGCGAGCCAGAACACCGCTCACGTTCGAAGCGAGAGTGTCGATTGCCGAACGGGCGAAGAGCCGAACGGGTGCCCCGTACTGGTCTGTGGGGACCTTTGCAGCAACGATGGGACTCATGCGGACCTATTGGGACAGTGCGAGTCATCGAGTTTGGCCTTCGTACGAACGTGACTTTGCTGTTGCGGCTGCGAGGTTATGGAGCGTGACGACTTCAGACGAAACGTTTGTCTGTTCAAGTCTTGTCTACTACGCATATGCCCCGCATCGGGATCTGCACTGGCTTAGTAACCGCCCGTTTCAAGGTTATCTATCTGACATGGATCCGGAACTGCAGGAAGCAGTACGCAGAGAATTCGTTTTTCCAGATACGATCGCAACCAGCCCAGCGCTCGAACGCGTGAACTGAAGGGGAAGACCATGAAACGTCTGTTCGACTCGTTGCTTGCGAGCTTGATGGTCGCTCTATGCCACGCAGCTCAGGCACAACCTAGAGTTGAGGTACTCATCGTTCCAGAGTCTTCGGGTTACCGATATCACTACAGCGTGGTGAACGACGGCGACACGCCGGTTTCGGCGATCATGTTCGGTATTTCAGCCACCGCCAGTCACCGCGTTCCGCGGGGGTGGGAGACTGTCGACAACAGAGAGTGGGGTTCGTTCGGATTCGTCTCGGCGCAGGGACTCAGCAATATCGCGCCTGGTTCGTCGCTGGGAGAATTCAGCTTTTGGTCCGAGTTTGGACCCGGAACCGTGGAATGTAGCTTGGTCGGCGCGGGATCAATCACCGCGGTTGATGCAGTAATGGGTCCGACCGGATCTACTCGCGCCCCTTCTAGCATGGTGATGGATGGCTGGCTAGACGCGGAGTATGGCCAGCCACTGGCCGTCCAAGGTGTTCAAACCCAGTTTGGTGACAGTACTGCTGGTAACCTGGCGACCGCCACCGGCTCCGAGTTAGATAATTTATTTGCGTATGTGGCAGATGGCCAGCTTCATCTCTTCATTGGTGGAAATCTGGAATCGAACCACAACAAGCTTGAGGTATTCCTCGATACAGTGCCTGGTGGACAGCAACGCTTGCGATCGGACAATCCAGATGTCGATTTTGATGGCTTGAACCGTATGGGCGGCGATGGGGCGCGTACGGGGCTCAACTTCGATGCTGGCTTCGCCGCTGACTACTACTTCACGCTTAGCGGCGGCATCGAACGCAATGGCGGATACCGCCTGTTCGTGAGCGCGGCTCGCCTGCGATCGGGATCGGTAGCGGGTGTAGGCGAGTATCTGGGCAGCACCGAAGCAGTCTTGGGTAACGGAGTACTCATCGGCGGAAGCGCTCAACGGGGGGTCGCGGCCGCGATAAACAATTCAAACGTCCGTGGTGTAGGCGGCACCGGCGGGACGACAACCGGTGCGGGTGTGAGCACCGGAGTTGAACTGATAATTCCGTTGAGTTATGTAGGAAGCCCACATGCATGCAACATCAAAATGTGCATTTTCATTAATGGAGGCCGTCACGATTTCGTATCGAATCAAGTGTTTGGCGGTCTGCCGGACGGGTCATCGAATCTCGGCGAACCCCGATCGATCGATTTTGCCGCAATACCCGGAAATCAGTTCATCGAAGTTGCTGTTCGACCGGCACTCACTGTCGCCGTCCAGCCCGCGACACTCGTAGCGGATTGTGGACAACCAATTCAACTTTCGTTGGACACCGTATTGGGATCCGAGTTCTCGTACCGTTGGCAAGCGCGCACTCAAGCCGGGCCATGGATCGATCTGTTCGACGGCGAGAACGCGGTGCTTCCCGCTGCCGAGCTGGCAGGAACCGGCACAAGCGAACTTACCATCTTGCAGGGAGAAGCCAGCCATCGTCCCTGCATGGAGTTTCGATGCAAGGTGGTGGATTCTTGTCGACTGACGCTGAGTGCAACAGCCCTAGTGTGCAATCCGACCGTACCTTGTTCAGGGCTGATCTTGCATCATGCGTTTGACAACTGCGTGACCACTGATCGCTCGGGTCTGGGCAATGACCTTGTCGTGGAGGGTAACCCCGAATGTGTGGCGGGCGTGGTCGAAGATGCGTTCAGCTTCGACGGGATCGACGATGCGTGCCGCATTCCCAACGCGCCGAGTCTCAACCCCACGGAAGAGATCACGGTCGTGACTTGGTTCATGCCGCGTGTGCCGTTTGGTGGCGGCAACAACGGGATCATCTCCAAGGGTGCAGGGCCGAATTTCGAAGAGCCTTTCTACCAATATCAACTGGCCTTGACCGGCGATTTCCCCGGCACCGACTACTCGCGTGAGTTCCAGTGGGCGGTGCAGACCGACAACAACGGGTCGACCACTGGACGGCTCATCCATGCCATCGACACACCGCAGATGTTCTGGGCGCCGGGCACTTGGTATCTGCTGGTTGGGCGGTATGACGGCGCCGCGATGAAGTTTGACATCTTCGATGATCACGGCCCGCGGTTCTCCGCATCGCTGCCGGTCGTAGGCCGCATGCATGATTCAGGCCAGGATGTCTGCATCGCGCGGTACTCCAACTGGTCCGAGCCGCACGTGCCCGGGACGGTCGATGAGGTTCGTATCTACAGCCGGGCTCTCAGCGATGCCGAGGTGTCATTGCTCTACCGGTCTCCGAGTGGTCGTCCGCTGCTGAGTGTCGATTCCACCTGTCTGCACGGAACGACGATGATCACGGCGACGCGGATTCCTGCCGCGTGTGAGACGTTCCAGTGGCGCAAGGACGATGTAGCATTGAGCGACATCCCAAGCAAGCTCGTGGGCACGAACACCGATACGCTCACGATCTTCGACCTGTCGAGCGCGAGTGATGCGGGCCGATATGACCTGGTCGTGAGCACGGTCTGTGAGCGGGTGGCGAGCAATAGTGTCTATTTGGGCTCCTGTTATGCGGATTTCAATGAGGATGGCGGCATCGATGGTTCCGACATCGACGCTTTCTTCGCAGCGTGGGAGTCCGGCGCATCAACTGCCGACACCAACTGCGATGGCGGCGTGGATGGTTCAGACATCGGTGCATTCTTCAGTGCGTGGGAACGAGGGGAGTGCGAGTAGGGCGTCAGCGGCGGGCGAGTTCGTGGGCGTGGCACGCTGCGAGCGGCGCTTTTCGAAAGTTTGCAACGCCGGCATCGTGTTGCTCAAACTGGTCATGGCCCCAATCACGGCAGGCGCGCGAAACTGGGAATAGAGAAACAACTCCCGTTCTACAAGAGAGGCGGATTGGTGCAGTCGATGGTGAGTGCTGGTCGTGACGTGGTTGATCCCGCGGTACTGGTGTGGTGGGGCGAGGTTCAGAAGTCCAGATCGGGGACACCGATTCCGAAGCCGGGAATCGGTGGCACTTACGGTGGGTACTTTGGTGTTGGTTCAAGAGGTTGAAGGTGGAGGTTCTTTGACCGGACCACTCAACTGCACTCTTGCATTTGGCTTCACGCCTGTCCGTGCAGTTCCCACGCAAGCGCTTCGGCAAGACCCGGCGTCTGGAAGCGGAATCCGCTCTGACGCAGGGCTTCGGGGACGGCTCGGGTGCTGGTCGTCACCACTTCGGCCAGTTCACCCAGTGCGCCGCGGAGCAGCATCGCCGGGACGCGCAGGCCGACGGGACGGTGGAGGGATGCCGCGAGTGTGGAGGCAAACTCGTGCTGGTGCACGGGCTGAGGCGTCACGGCATTCACGGGCCCACGGAGGTTCTGATTTGTGAGGGCATGCAGGATGACACCCAGCAGGTCATCCTGGCCAATCCACGACCACCATTGCGTTCCACTACCAAGCACGGGCGTCAGGCCCAGACGCGACCAGGGGAGGAGGCGGGCGATCAGGCCGGCACGTGGCGTGAGGACGAGTCCGATGCGGAGCACGACGACGCGGATGCCCGCTTCGATGGCGGGCGCGATCGCGCCTTCCCAGTCACGCGAGACCTCGGCAAGGAAGCCACTGCCAATGCCCGAATCCTCGGCGAGTTCCTGATCGCCCCGATCACCGTAGTAGTGAATGCCGGAGGCCACAACCAGCACGCTGGGGCGGTGCTTGAGGTCGGCAACGGTGCGGGCGATGAGACGCGTGCCTTCAACGCGGCTGTCCCTGATGGCCTTTTTCTTGGCTTCCGTCCAGCGATCCTTGGCAATGGGCTCACCAGCGAGGTGAATGACGGCATCACAGCCGTCGATGGCAGTGTCGTCGATCTGTCCGCCGCGTACGCCGGCGCCGGGTTGCCAGAAGATTTCGCCTTCATCGGCCTTGCGACGAACGAGCCGTTCGACGGTGTGGCCGCCGGTGGTGAGGAAGTGACAGAGTTCGCGCCCGATGCCGCCGGAGGCACCGCTCATCACGATGCGCATCGGAGCGGGCGTGGCAGCGTGGCGCGCCAGATCGCGGCGGGTGCGTTCGTGGCGGAAGGCGAACATGCGGTCGATGGACGCCGCGGCTGCGTTGTTGCCCAGCAGCGCACCAACGGGGCCACCCGGGAGCTTCCACGTGACTGCATCGTCGAGGGTGCTGACGAGTGGATCGGCGGCCTGGATGAAGCGGTGCTGATGCGTCCAGGCTGCGAAGGGCCCTTTGATGAGGAAGTCTTCGAAGCCAAGGCGTGAACCATCGGCATCGGTAAGAGCGCGATGGCCGGCATCCCAGGTGATTCGTGCGGGGCCTTTGTGGATCTGGAAGGTGAGGCGGTCGCCGTCGTTGATGCTGCCGTGGCGTGAGAGAATGGAGAGGCGTTCCCACGGGGGCATCAGGCGTTCAAACGCGCCGGCCCGGGCGTGCCAGGCCAGCAATGCCGCGGCTGGGACTGGCATGGGGGATTGGCGTGAGAACAAGGGCACGAGGCGCAAGCGTAGTAGAGCGGAGGAGCGGAGGAGACTGGGAAGCGATTGGGAAAAGGCTGATGCTCAGCGCTTGAGGAGTTCGAATCGGAAGACACCGACGGCGGGAATGGGCGGGTAGCGGAGTTTGAAGCGGATGCCGACGAAGTCGGTGAAGTGGTGGCCGAGCTGGGTGGTGGCCATTTCAACCATGGAGCGGAAGCGGGGTACTTCGGGTGTGGTGAGGTTGGTGAGGCCGTAGCCCAGGTCGATCCGTTCGCCTTCGATGGGGAGAATGCCGTGCTCACGACCATCGTGCGGATAGACGGCTTCGCCCGGAAGCTGGCTGTAGACCAGAGTCTGCGGGTGGTGAGCAAAGGGCATGGACTTGTGGACGAAGAGGTCGTGGATGACCAGCTCGCTGGGCGTGTTCATGAAGACGACCAGATCGCCGTACTTGTCGTCATCGGTGGCGTAGATGCTCGCGGTGGCGCGATGGAGCCAGCCAGTCATGCACGTAGCCGAACCGGTGATACCAACGGGACCTTCGGTAATCTGAAAGCGTGTGGGCCCGGAGCGAGTGCGTTGAATGCGCAGCGGCGGGAGTGAGGCGGAGCAGAACTCGCGCAGGATCGGTGGGTCGTCGACGCCCAGCGCCGGATCAAGCGGTGCGAAACCCTGGATGGGGACGTACTTGCCGCCATCATCGAACATGTGCATCTGGGCGACTGACCACGGGACGTGCTGGCGGAGGCGTTTGAAGTCGACGAGGCCGGAGATGGTGGCGGTGTCGAGAAGATCGGGTTGGTTCGCCGCGGGGGCGAGGAAATGCAAGCCGACATGGACGCGGGCCTGAACGCCCCAGATGGCGCTGTTGCCCTGGAAGGCGAGTTTGCGGTGTTGTTCATCGCGATCGCGCTGCCCTTCATTGCTCACGTTGGCGAGCATCATCTGAAGGGTTTCGCGGCTGCCGGCGTGGGTGGCGACCATGCGATCGAACTCGGCCATGGCGACGCGAAACTCGGTGACGAGACTTTCGGGGGCCTGGGCGGCTTCGAGCGCATCCATGAGGATCTTGACGCCGGAGCGGCCAGGGAGGCGCGGGATGGCGGAGAAGGGATCGCTGTCGGTGACGATCTTCGCGGCTTTCCAAGCCAGGCTCTTGTCGAGTTTGAGCTGCTTGGAGATACTCTGGGGTTTGGTGGCATCGGCACCGACGGAGGCGAGGGCATCGGCCAGAGCGCTGCGGACGCGTTGGGTGACGCCGCGTACGTGGATATCGAAGGACGGCGCTTCGGTGTGCAGCGTGTCGTGCGCCAGGGTCGGTGCGTCACTTGGTCCCATGCTCGTTCACCCGGTGTTGACTGGCAGTTGTGCCGGCATCGCCTGCAATCCGAACATGCAGAGGCCGCTGCTTCAAATATACCAGTGGGAATGCCCGGATGCCACCCTTGGGGTCACGATTCTCCAACAAAATCTCCAAACATTCTTTCAGAGAAGGTGGGTGATTCTGCGGAGTGTTCTGGCTCTAGAAGTATACACGCGGCGGGGTGGAAAGGTCGACCTTGTACCGATTTCTGAAAGCGAA